>JAZBNV010000099.1:0-9503 GCA_036350795.1 Marinilabiliaceae bacterium | reverse complement strand
TACCTCCATCCATAGATGAAGCATTTGGCGAGTTGTAGTAAAGGTTCTTTGTGTAGTTATAACGTAAAGCCAGACGATGCTTGTCTGTTATATTCCAATCCAGACGAGCAAGCAGTTTGTAGTTGTTTTCATCCGCAGGGAAATTTGTAAACGATCCCGTTTCATATCCATATTTACTTTTCACATAATCTGAAACTGTCTGAAGATCGCTTTCTGTTGTGCGGGAAATATAATTATCGGCATCGGCGATACCGTCAGTTGAAGCTCTCCAACGATTGACAATGGTTGGTGTTTTAGCCATTTCCCCGTTGACAAAGAGGAACAATTTGTTTTTGATAATTGGTCCGCCCAATGTAAAACCATACAATGTATTGCGGTCTACATCACGCGCACCTTCGATCTGTGTACCATAAACAGCATCACCGCGCATGTTTTCATTTCTGTGATAAGTATAGGCACTGGCTTTTAAGGTATTTGTGCCGGATTTTGTAATAGCGTTTACACCACCACCAATAAAGTTAGTCTGACGAACATCATATGGGGCGATTACAACCTGCAATTCCTGGATAGCTTCAATAGAAATTGGGTTGCCTCCACCGGGAAGAGCAGAACTCAAACCGAAGTTGTTGTTGAAATTCGCTCCATCCACTGTAAAGTTAGCCGTACGTCCATCTGAGCCCACAAAGGTCATCCCATTGCCTCCATAGGGCGAAAGGCGGGTAACATCTGTAATGCTGCGACTCACCGTCGGCAAATCATTTATCTGGCTGTTAGTGATATTCGTCACTGCACCTGTTTGCGTGGTATTGAATTTTGATGTCCCGTAACCAATCACAATAACCTCTGTCATCTCGGTCGTGGTTGGTACCATGCTGGAGTTCAGGGTTGTGTTTTCTCCGAGCGACAGGGTAATCTCAGTGTAACTCTGGGTTTGATACCCGACGAAAGTTACATTAACAGTATATGGTCCTCCGGGACTCATACCCTGGATTGAATATATACCCTGGCTGTTTGCCGCAGCACCGTACATTGTTCCGGAAGGCATGTGGGTTGCAACAATCGTGGCACCCGGCATCGGCTGGCCATCAGTCTCAGTAATCTTGCCACTGAGAGTGGATGTTGTCACCTGTGCCATCAAGGTGGCTGTTCCAAAGAACAGTAATAATGGCAAAAAGATTAATTTAAGTTTTCGCATAATCTGAAAAGTTAATAGGTTTATAGTTGTTTCTCGTTTTAAATTATTTATAATTAGTTAATTGCCAGTTACACAGCCTGGCCCGAAGGCATAGCACTGCGGTTTATGAAGCCTACACACTACCAATAAACATCGCAAAAAGCGACATTAAAATTATTCTCTTCTTCAAGTATAAAAAATTGAGCCTGGATATTAATTTTGAATTTATTGATCTACAGTGATATGAAGTCATTATTATCTGCTGTTTGTTTCCTCATTTTAAGGGACTCTAAAATATATAAATAGAATCGCAGAGATGCTACAATAATGCTACCTTTTATATACAACTTATGAACATAAAATAATAACTTTTGTTGAAAACAGGCAAAGGGCCTGGTTGACAATAATTAAGGTGCAAAATGCCTGACCGGGGAAGTTTAAGCGGCCATATCTTAATTAGCTGCAACATTTTCCTACTTTTGTACTATCACCGAAACAGATACACCATGATCTCATTGCTGGCCCTTATTATATCAATTGGTCTTCAGATTGTAGCAGCCTCAATTGCCCTTCGTTTTATGAAGCTTACCAAGTACAGGCTTTCATGGATATTGCTGTCGCTTGCCTTTACATTTATGGCTGCCCGGAAAATCTTTCAGCTTATTGAATTAACCCGGGGAGACACCTCTGTGCAGATGCAGATTGTTGATGCATGGATGGGGACACTGGTCTCGGTTTTTATTTTTGCAGGTGTAATCCTTATCAGGGAACTGTTTTTATCATTAAAAAAAGCTGAAATTGATCGCATGAGATCGGAAAGAAGGGTACTTCATGCTATTATTAATACAGAAGAGGCCGAACGCAAGAGATTTGCCAAGGATTTACATGATGATCTCGGGCCCTTATTGTCGACAGTTAAAATGTCATTATCAGCTCTTAATGAGAGAATAAAGTCTCCTAAAGACCTGGAAATACTTGAAAACACCAACCATGTTGTTAATGAAGCTATCAGCACGGTTAAAAGCATATCGAATATACTAAGCCCTCATATACTTTCAAACTTTGGCCTGGTAAGTGCTACCAACTCCTTTATTTCAAAAATAAACAGTGCCGGGAGTGTGGAAATAAGCTTCGACAGCAATCTTGGTGATATGCGTATTAATCCCGACATAGAAGTAGTACTGTACCGGTCGATTTGCGAACTTACAAATAACTCTATCAGGCACAGCGGAGCTTCCAATATTGATATCGAATTAAAAATACACGGAAAATTTCTTATTTTGCAGTACACTGATAATGGTCGTGGATTTGATGTTGGAGCAGCATATAGCCGCGAAGAAACAGGTATAGGTATATACAATATACAAACAAGGGTTAAGTCGGTTGACGGGGTATTGTTTCTCGACAGCAGCCCGGGAAACGGGATGCAGGCAATAATAAGGGTAATAATGAACGACTACGAATTAAACGAACAGGATGACTAAAATTAATATTGTACTGGCCGACGACCACCAGTTGTTCAGGAACGGGCTGAAGATACTCCTTGATGCAATAGATGAATTTGAGGTGGTAGCCGAAGCCGGAAACGGCGAAGAGATTATTAAGATTGTCCGAAACTGTGGTTGCGATATTATACTGATGGATATAGATATGCCCGTAATGGATGGAATTGATGCCACCCGTAAGAGTCTTGAGCTTAATCCTGGTATTAAGGTTATCGCACTGTCGATGTATGGCGATGAAGAATATTATTACAGGATGGTAGATGCAGGAGCAAAGGGATTTATACTTAAGGATTCTGATATCTCTGAAGTTAAGGAAGCCATCCTGACTGTATTTAACGGTGGCAACTATTTCTCCCAGGAGCTATTGTATAATGTAATCCAAAAAATAAAGACCAGGGAAACAGAAAACAGGCTGGCAAACCTTTCAAAAAGAGAAAAGGAAATACTTTATAAGATATGCGAAGGTCTGTCCAACCAGGAAATTGCAGACACTCTATTTATAAGCAAGCGTACTGTTGATAAGCACAGGGCTAACCTGCTTAGCAAAACCAACTCGAAAAATACAGCCAGCCTTATCCTGTATGCAATAAAGAACAAGATAATTGAGATCTGATAAGCACCTATGGCTGAATCACATTCGCTCGGTAAAAGAGGAGAAAAGCTGGCTGTTGAACATCTGCTGTCAAAGGGTTACGAAATTCTTGAAAGAAACTGGAGTACGGGACGAAGGGAAATAGATATTATTGCCTGCGATGAAAACTATATAATTTTTATTGAAGTAAAAACAAGAACCTCCGATTTCCAGGTTCACCCCCGTGATGCAGTATCTGTGCCAAAACAGAGAAACATAATCTTTGCAGCCCAAAAATATATTGAACGAAACCTTCCGGTGCAGGAGGCCAGGTTTGATATTATTTCAATAATATTTGACGGACAGTACTACGAAATTGAACATATACAGGACGCCTTTTACCCAACGCTATGAATATCGAAGAAATAAGAGAATATTGTATTTCCAAAGAGGAAGTAAGCGAAGGTTTTCCCTTTGACGATGTAACACTTGTATTTAAAGTTACAAATAAGATGTTTGCAATTTTAAGCCTCGACGAAAATCCTTCCAGGATAAGCCTGAAATGCATCCCTGAGCGCGCTCTTGAATTAAGGGAAAAGTATGATTCCATTATTCCAGGTTACCACCTGAGTAAAACACACTGGAACACAATAAGCCTTGATGGAAGTGTTCCGGATTATCTTATAAGGGAGCTAATCGACCTGTCATACGAACTTGTCAGGATAGTCAGGAAAAAATAAAACTGCTTTAAAACAGTCGCTGAATTTATCATGTACAGTAATTTATGGTAAATTTGCTATTGCAAAATCCGGTAAGACCGTGGTGCATCACGGTCTTAATATTTCGTCCACACCCCCGATGTTTGGATAAACATAAAGGTTAAACCCGGTAAGAACGTGATGCATCACGTTCTTATTAAATCTTAAACCAATGAAATTCAAAGTATTAATTGCAGTTCTTTTATCTGTCAGCTTGCTTAACGTAAATGCTCAGAATAAAAAGAAAAAAACCACAGAAGAGGAAGGCTATATATTTACAACAGAGATCAGTCTTCCGGCAACAAGTGTAAAAAACCAGGCCAGAACAGGTACCTGCTGGTGTTTTGCCACAACATCATTTATGGAATCTGAACTCCTTAGAATGAATAAGGGTGAGTTTGATCTCAGCGAAATGTTTATCGTAAGGCAAAACTATATTGACAGGCTGAACGACAATTACCTGAGAAGGGGTAAAGGAAACGTATCGCAGGGCTCTCTTGCCCACGACTGGCTAAGGGTGTTTTCAAACCAGGGAATTGTTCCTGAAGAGGTATACAATGGCATAAACTACGGCGGTACTTCCCATAATCATGGTGAAATGCTGGGCTTTATAGAGGCAATCTCTGAAGTGCCTGTGAAGCTGAAAAACCAGAGTGATCAGTATCATATGATAGTTGACCATGTCCTGGATACTTACCTGGGTGAGGTGCCTGAAAATTTCACATATAAAGGAAAAAACTATACACCGAAAAGTTTTGCTGCAGACCTAGGGATAAATCCTGATGACTATGTTGAAATTACTTCCTTCAATCACTTCCCCTTTTACACAAAGGGAACTCTTGAAGTACCTGATAACTGGACACACGACAAATTTTACAATGTACCTGTTGATGAGCTTATAGAAATTATGGACTATGCCCTTGAGAATGGATATACCGTAAACTGGGATGGAGATGTAAGCGAAAAAGGTTTTTCGCATGCAAATGGTGTTGCCATTAATCCCGACATTATGAAAACCGAAGATTTCTCAGGAACCGACAGGGCAAGGTTTGAAGATATGACACCTGCAAAGAGACTTGAAGAAGTATATAAATTCAGTCAGCCCTTCCCGGAGATTAACGTAAGCCAGGATCTAAGGCAGGAAGGATATGAAGCTTTTGTAACAACAGACGATCACCTGATGCATGTAACAGGCAGGGTGAAAGATCAGAACGGGACTAAATATTATATTACCAAGAACTCCTGGGGTACTGGCAGGAACAAATTCGACGGCTACCTCAATATGTCAGAAAGTTATATTAAAGCCAAGGTAATCTTCATTATGGTGCATAAAGATGCAGTGCCTGATGATATAAGAACCAAACTCGGATTTTAAGCAGATTTTTATATTTGCAAATAGTAGGAACGTGAAG
Source organism: Marinilabiliaceae bacterium (assembly GCA_036350795.1). Classification (GTDB taxonomy): domain Bacteria; phylum Bacteroidota; class Bacteroidia; order Bacteroidales; family VadinHA17; genus JAUVKT01. The sequence continues at coordinate 4,083 of JAZBNV010000099.1, read as the reverse complement.
CCTCACGTTCCTATTTTCTTTATCACACCCGCGATGCCAGGATAAAAATAAATGTAGAACAACATAAAAAACACGAAAATATTCTGTCCGAGCTGGTTTTCAAGAGAGTTATTAGCCAGGAAATTAATAACAAAGGTTATAAGGAATACCCTGAATATTAAATACCTGGATACCCTTGTTTTTATAATAATATAGCTAAAGAGCGCGAAAAACAGGATAAGTCCCACAATCCCCTGTGAAAGAAGAATATAAAGATACTGACTGTGTGGCCTTCTGTTCTGACCTGCAAGTGAGGAATTATTTTTCCTGAAGCCATAATCCATGGCTTCCAGTATACTCCCGGTACCCCATCCGAAAACCGGCTTTTCCCTGAATGCAAGCAAGGAGGCTTTCCAGGTATCTATTCTTTCTGCAAACGAACCCCACTGCGGACTCTTAAATGATGACTTCCGATATATATACAGCCCCATCATTTCTTCGTAAGCACGTTTGTAAATACCGGGCCGGCGTACATTTCTGAAATTGACCACACCTTTTTCAACCGCCCTTATATCTTTATCACTGAGTTTTGTAAATCCATCGCGATCCTTTCGCAGGCCTTTTGAGGCCATATACCTGTACAGGGTATGCTTTAGCTCCCAGCCCCTGTAGTCGGGCCCATTATAATCAAGCTCGCTCCTTTTACTCCATTCTTCAGCCAGCTCCTTATCGCATATATAGATATAGACCAGGTGACCATTTTCCCTGATTATTCTTCCGGTGTCGTGAAAGTAATTGTTTCCATAGGGGCTTTGATTATCAAGAGCTGCTAAATCAAGCTCCACCTCCGAATGAGTTTGCCTGTAAATTCCTGCAAGTGGATATAAAGTAAGGACAAGTGCCAGCAGAAACACCATGACTGCAAGCCACCTTAACCATAAGCTTTTTAAACGGATAATAAAGTAATAAACCAGGTAAACAAGCACTACCGACAGTGATGCAAGCCCTGAAAGTGCCCTTATATAAAAAAGATAAAAAACCAGCCAGGCAGAAATTAAGCAGCCACCCAGCATAATAAGCCTGCCAGCACCAAGTTTTCTTAGTAGATCAGGAAGCTGAAGCGAGCCTATAACAAGCAATATCCCGAAGTAAATTCCGGGCATAAAGGGAGAGCCCTCCCTGAATGAAGAGTGAATATTAAAGAGCCTGTAAGTCACTCCTATCAATGTAACCGTGAATAATGATACAAGGAATAGTACCAGCAGCATAATGCTTTTCTTCCTGTCAACCCGGGGTGAACTGGCAATTACCAGGGGTAATAGAAGAGTTGGCAGTTTATGCAGAAGATCATATCTGAAGGCAATATTTAAATCCAGCGACCACAATAAACCAGTCAGTGATATGGCATATACAAGGCTAAAGGCAAACGCCGGCTTATCTGCAAAAAATAGCCTGAACTTATTTCTGAAACCTGCTTCTGCAAGCCAGTTTAATGTAAGAAGGAGAAGGGCAATAGTAATAAAATACTTTGATGAGGGCAGGGCAACTACCAGTAAACACAGGGATGCATAATAAATCCAGAAATGAACCGTGCTTCTTGAAATATTTTTCCTGTATCCGCTTATCATGCCTGCTCGCTCAAACTATTGACCTGAACCTTTCGGGGATCCTGATTACTGGCTTTTCCTTAAGTGTTCCAGGTTTATTAATCGCATAAAGAGGTCTGAATAAGGATTGACGTTTACGGGCCTTTCTGAAAAAATCGTCTCCTTCTATTGCTGTACTGTTTATAATAAGATCATAAATTTCATGTCTTCTTCCCAGGTGACCTTCCCACCCGGCATTCAGAAGTGATTCATTATCTGCTCTTTCATTAGATCTTTCAAAATCCACCATCCCAAAATGAAAGAGATAAAGATTGGGATCGATATGGAAATTCCTGCCCTTCACCCTGTGAAAACCCGAACCCCATATCACCGGCCTTGCTGCAACAACAGCCTTTGTATATCTTGCCGACACATGAGCGAAGCTTCGCTGCTCCAGGAATGGCTTTCGAATATCAACAGCTTCTTCCTGCCCGGTGTGCTGAGCCACATCAAGTCCGAGAGCGGAAAGAGAGGCATACCTGGTTTTCCTGCTTCCCAGGTACTCGCAAAGATTACTGCCTGCCCTGGGGTCTAAAACAAGAAATTCATCAATATCAAGGGCAATAACCATATCGTAGCGATGGAAAAGCGACCTGGCAAGGTAAGATACCAGCCGTGCCCTGTTCCTGTCGCCGCCTGCCCTGCCTAATTCAATATGCGGGACCCTTATAAGGTTTATATCCTCGCTCTTACCCGGCAAGGGCTGATCGTGCCCGTCAAGGATTAAAAACAGGTTCTTGCGACCCAGCTGCTCCCCGTAATAGTTAATCCATTTTTCAATGAAAAAAGCATCGTTCCTCACCATTGATATTACACAAATACGATTATTACAGCCAGTACTCATTGTCCGGGTATTATATCCTGATCAAAATTGCGAAAAATTATTAAAAGCAATACATTTAGATCAAAAAAATGACAGGGCACCACGATAAGGCAGAGCGGACACCGGTAGATGCAGTTATTATGTGGGTGGATGGTGACGACCCGCTTCTTGCTGAGAAAAGAAACTCTTATATTAAGAAAGATAATCTAAGACCCGGCCATACAGGTACAATCTCAACACGTTTTGCATCGTCCAACGAGATAAGGTATTGTGTTCTGTCAATCCTCAGGTTTGCTTCATTTGTAAGGAATATCTTTATAGTCACTGACGGCCAGGATCCTCAACTGAACGATGAAGTCGAAAAATATCACCCTGGAAGATCCTCTTCTATACGCATTGTAGATCACAGGGAAATTTTCAGGGGATATGAAAAATTCCTGCCCAGCTTTAACAGCACCTCAATCTCTACCATGCTCTGGAGAATTGAGGGCCTGTCTGAGAATTTTGTCTGTTTCAGTGATGATGTTTTCCTGGTAAGGGAAATAAATTACGAAGACTGGTTTATTGAGAACAGCTCTGTTATAAGGGGATACTGGAGGCTTCCTCCCCTAAGAAAGCTGCTTGGCAACTCGCTCAGAACTTTTATAAGAAGACGCCTGAAGGGAGAGCATGATTTTCAGCCCAGGATTTCATTCTATATCCGACAATGGAAGGCTGCACATCTTCTCGGACAGAGATTCAGGTATTATTTCCACTGTCATACCCCTCATCCTGCAAACAGGACAGAAATTGAAAAATATTTCGACAAGGAACCCGGGATACTGGAAAAAAATATTGCCTTCCGTTTCAGGGATACAGATCAGTTTCTGCTAACGGCCCTGTCCTACCATCTTGAAATACTTGCCGGCAACAGGAATTTCGACAGACTCGACCTTGTTTATATTCATCCATATTATTCAGAAAAAAGGCTGGCCAGGAAGATAAATGAGTGCAGGAATAATAAAAAAATAAAATTTCTTTGTGTTCAGAGCCTGGAAATGCTGAGCACTGATATACAGCAGGAAGTACTGTCGCTAATGGATGAAGTACTTGGGGAAGGAGGTAAGGAGGTATGAAAAACAGGCATGATAATATCCACGATAAGCCGATCGATGCCGTTATTGCATGGGTTGATGGTGATGATCCTCTTCTGAAAGAAAAAAGAAATCGTTACCTGGATATAAATAAAGGCAGCTCATTGGCCTCGGGGGCGCATTCAACCAGGTTTGCCTCTAACAACGAGATAAGGTATTGCGTAATGTCTATAATGAAATTCGCACCCTTTGTACGTAATATATACCTTATAACCGACGGGCAGGATCCGGGTCTTTATAATGATATTAAAACCTACTTCCCGGAGCGTATTAATTCTTTCAGGATAGTTGACCATAAGGAAATATTCGAATCTTACGAACAATACCTGCCAACATTCAACAGCATATCAATAGGCCATATGATCTGGAGAATAAAAGGACTCTCCGATAGTTTTGTCTATTTCAACGATGATACTTTCCTGGTAAGGGAAATAAAACCGCGCGACTGGTTTAATGAGAATAAACCGGTAATAAGGGGAAAATGGATTCCTGCTCCCCTTCC
>JAZBNV010000098.1:0-17498 GCA_036350795.1 Marinilabiliaceae bacterium | reverse complement strand
GGTCCTGATGGGGCATGGGGGTATTGGTTCTTTGTTCTTGGTTCTTGGTTCTTGGTTCCTGGTTCCTGGTTCTTGGTTCTTGGTTCTAGGTTCGCCTGCCGGCCGGCAGGTGCCTAGTGGTTTTGCGGATAAGCAAAAATCTGTTCTAATGAAAATCTTACCCGCATTTTAACTGCCTGTCATGGATTACCCAGGGTAACCGGGAGATTTACACCATTAAAATATTTCGATCCCTCGACGGCAAACCATACAATAAAATCGGCCATTTCTTCTGCTGTTAGCGGAGCTTTTAAACCGGGGAAAGCTGTATTCAGCATCTCGGTCTGGACTGCTCCCGGCGATAAGGCATTAAACGAGGGTCCCTGTCCTGAATACTCCGTAGCCAGGCTCTCGGTAAGCGATGCCAATGCAGCCTTTGCAGCACCATAAACCGATAAACCACTATATTTTGATGAACCCTGGAAACCTGACATGCTCGAAATATTAACAATATGTCCCGATGCTTTTATTAAGGGCAGCAGTATTCTCAGCAACCTTACCGGTGCACCAAAATTAGTTTCCATCATAAGTATGTCGTCCTCTGCAGTTAAGTCCTCAAAATTTCCGGAAACAAGTGCCCCGGCATTATTAATAAGGATGTCAATACCTGTAAAACTCTTTCTGACGCTTTTTAAGAGTATTTCAGGCTGCTTCGACAGCTCAATAATATCTCCGGCTATATAATGAATATTATTGTTTTCTGCAGCCTCTGAAAGCTCTTTAAGTTTATCCTCAGACCTCGCAATAACCAGGATCCTGTTTTTTTGATTCGCAGCAAACTTCAGCGAAACAGCCCTTCCTATTCCGCTGCTGCCACCAGTAATTATGATATTCATAAGCTCTTGCCTTACTTTATTAATTCTTTATTATGTTTGTTAATCTCAAAGGTACGATTTTTGAGTATTGAAAATATTACTTCAATTTTTTATTGCAATAGAATGGCAAAAACCTTTATCAGGGCCTTGCTTGTAGCTTCAATAATACTATTTGCTTCACCGCTTTACGGGCAGGCAGATAATACAGGAAATTATAGTCCCACCCTGCGTGAAAGGATTTTCTTCGGTGGAAGTTTTGGTCTCCAGATCGGAACATATACCTATATTGAAACATCGCCTCTTATCGGATTGTGGCTTACACCCCGGCTGAATATCGCAGCTGGTCCCTGTTATAAATTTCTTAAAGATCCCTATGGTTCTACTGATGTCTTTGGTGCCAAGGCATTCACCAGGTTAGTATTGATAAAGGATATCAATAATATTGTACCAATAGGCGTAGGTATTTCGATTTACCTGCATGGAGAGTTTGAGAGGCTGAGCTACAGGGCCGATTTCTTCTACACAAACCCCGACAGGATAAGAATAAGCAACAATGCCGTACTTGGCGGATTTGGTTTTTCCCAGCACCTCGGACCACGTTCATCTCTTGATATTTCAATTCTATGGCTTATGAACGAAGCAGAGCTTGATATATACGATAGTCCGGAGGTAAAGATTGGAGTAACATTCTGACAGGAAACAGATCAGGGACCGGAGATAACTGGATTAATTTATCTCTGCCCGGTACGTGCATGGCGGGTAGTTTAATTCTTGTAAAAACCGGTAAAACTTGGAGGTAAAAGTTGTAATAGCTACATTTGCCACGAGTTAAAAACAGTAATTAAATAAGTATAAAGCATGGTTATTGAAAAGGATAAAATGGTCTCAGTAGTATACACCCTGACTGAGACAAACAGTGATGGCAGGCTTATTGAGCAGGTTGAAGAATCTAATCCCCTGCAGTTTCTTTATGGAGCCGGCCAGATGCTCGAGCATTTTGAGCATAAGCTGAGCGAGAAAAAAGGAGGCGATGACTTTGAATTCGGTCTTGCTTCGAATGAGGCATACGGAGAAAAGAGGGATGAGCTTGTTGTGGATATACCACGGTCGGTTTTCGAGGTTGACGGCAAGCTGGATGAAGAAGTATGCAGGGTAGGCAACCAGGTTCCCATGGCCGATTCACAGGGAAGACGCCTGATGGGCGTGGTAACAGAAATCAAAGATGAAAGCGTGGCAATGGATTTTAACCACCCAATGGCCGGTGTTGACCTGTTTTTCAGGGGAAAGGTTGTTGATGTAAGGGAGGCTACAAAGGAAGAAATTGATATGTATTACGGCGGATCTTCATGCTCCACTTGCGGCAGCGGTGGTTCCTGCGACGGACATTGCTAAAACCCCTGATACTTGTATATACAATTAATATGTTCTACAATATTCCTCAGAACTTTTTCTGAGGAATTTTATTTTTATTTTTACATCCTTTAGATTAATTAATATAGCTTCATTAGCTAAAAATTAAAAGAGAGTATGGCAGCAAAGAAATTTAGATTACCTCTGTGGGCTAAGATAATCCTCGGAATGATACTGGGTATAATATGGGGTCTGATTGCGGTCAGACTCGGAATGGAGAAGTTTACATCCGACTGGGTCAAGCCCTGGGGAACAATATTTATAAAGCTTCTCAAGCTTATTGCCGTACCCCTGATATTTATATCACTTGTAAAGGGTATTACCAGTATCACTGATATGACCAAACTTTCGCGAATTGGTCTTAAGACCCTGGCATTGTATCTTTTAACAACAGTTATTGCTATTTCTGCCGGACTGCTTCTGGTAAACGCAATAAAGCCCGGCGATTCCTTCTCAGAGGAAAAAAAGATGGAATTCCAGGCCCGCTACCAGGATTCGATAAAAGAAAAGGAAGAGGTGGCAGCCTCGGTCCAGGAAAAATCACCCCTGTTCTTTTTTGAAGAGATGGTGCCTGATAATATTTTTATGGCTGCCGGTGATAACTCAAAAATGCTGCAGATAATATTTTTCTCACTGCTCTTCTCAATTGCAATGATAGTGCTTGAGGCAAAAAAGGTGACTGTAGTATCGCAACTATTTGAAGGACTGAACGATATAATTTTGAAAATGGTAGACATCATAATGATGTTTGCCCCGATAGGAGTTTTTGCCCTGCTTTCAGCGCTTGTAACTGAATTCTCGGGTGATGGTGATCTTTTTATCGCCCTTGGTAAATACGCCGGCTTAACATTCTTTGGAATACTGGTAATGGTTTTTACTCTCTATCCCTTATTCCTTAAGCTTTTCAGTAAAATAAAAATCAGGGATTTCTTTAATGCCATTATCCCGGTGCAGATGGTTGCCTTTTCTACCAGCTCTTCAGCTGCAACCCTGCCCGTTACACTTAAAGCCTGCACCGAGAAGCTAAAAATCTCAGAAGGTGTTGCCAATTTTGTTCTTCCTGTTGGTGTTACAATCAATATGAACGGTACTTCATTCTACCAGGCTATCTCAGCCGTTTTTATTGCCCAGGTATTTGGCCTGGATCTTACTTTCTCTCAGCAGCTTACCATTATCCTGACTGCGACACTTGCATCTATTGGAACTCCCGGAGTACCCGGTGGAGCCATAATAATGCTTGTTATAGTTCTTACAACTGTTGGCATCCCTGCAGAAGGACTGGCACTGATTATGGGCATCGAAAGACCCCTCGATATGATGAGAACCGTAGCAAATATAACAGGCGACGCAACAGTAGCTGCAATTGTGGCTACCAGTGAAGATGAAATCGGCAAAGATGCAGAGCCGGAGCTGTCCGAAGTGTCTCAACTGTAATGACCTGGAATGCTTAAGATTATAAAGAATATACCCCTGTGGGCAAAGATAATCCTTGGAATGCTGATAGGACTGGTATGGGGCTTTATCGCTACTTCTACCGGACTGGAGCAATTCACGGTTGACTGGATCAAACCCTGGGGTACAATCTTTATCAAACTTCTGAAATTAACTGCAATACCGCTGATTATAGTATCTCTTATAAACGGGATTACAAGTATTACAGATATAAGTAAGCTTTCAAGGATAGGGTTGAAAACACTCTCCATTTACATAGCTACAACTGTTCTTTCAATTTTAATAGGGCTTACTATCGTTAATGTTTTTAAGCCTGGTGATTCTTTTCCTGAGGATAAGAAACGTGAGTATAACAGGGTATATCTGAGTAATGTGGCTGAAAAGGAGTCAGAAGCTCTCAATGTGCAGGACAGGGGCCCGCTCTCGGCAATAGTTGACATAGTACCTGATAATTTTTTCAGTGCCGCCTCCGATAATTCAAAAATGCTGCAGGTAATATTCTTTTCCATATTATTTGCAATATCCCTTACTTTACTTAAAGGTGAAGGAATTTCGGCAGTAAAGGGCATTGTTTCAGAGCTTAACGATGTAATATTCAGAATTGTAGGTTTTGTAATTAGTTTTTCTCCCCTGGGTGTATTTGCACTGCTGGCAGGCCTTATTGTTGATACTTCGGGCGACATACAGCTCTTTGTGGCCCTCGGTAAGTATGTACTGATAACACTGGCCGGACTATTCTTCCTGATACTTGTGCAATATCCCCTTATAATCAGAATCTTTACCAGGGTAAAACCGGGAAGATTCCTTAAGGCAATACTGCCGGCACAGATGCTGGCATTTTCAACAAGTTCCAGTGCGGCAGCACTTCCTGTTACAATGAAACAATGTACCGAGAAACTCAGGATATCTCCTGGTGTAGCTAACTTTGTTCTGCCTGTGGGTGCAACAATCAATATGGATGGAGGCTCCTTTTACCAGGCAGTATCAGCAGTGTTTATTGCCCAGGTATTTGGAATGGACCTCTCTGTTGGTCAGCAACTTAATATAGTTGTTGTTGCCACACTTTCATCAATTGGTGCCCCGGCAATACCGGGAGCAGGAATAATAATGCTTATAATTGTACTTACTTCTGTGGGCATTCCGGCCGAAGGTCTTGCGCTTATCCTGGGAATCGACAGGCCACTTGATATGGTACGTACAGCAGTTAATGTTACAGGGGATACGGCAGTCGCAACATTGATAGCAACCAGCGAAAATGAAATTGACCTGGAAGATAGTAACGGGTCTGAGAATATAAATACTTAATTAACAGGGATATGTGGAAAAAGATGCCATTGTGGGCAAAGATAATTTCAGGAATGTTTATCGGACTCCTGTGGGGTATGATAGCAGTCAGAACCGGACTTGCCGAATTTACAACTAACTGGATCAAGCCCTGGGGCACAATATTTCTTAAGTTGTTGAAGCTGATAGCTGTACCACTTATTTTTGTTTCACTTGTTAAAGGCATTTCAAGCCTTACCGACATATCCAAGTTATCACGGATAGGAGTAAAAACCATATCCTACTATATTATTTCAACCCTGATAGCAACATTTTTTGGACTACTGATAGTAAATATTGTAAAACCAGGCAATACTTTCCCCGAGGAAAAGAGAATAGAATATATGTCGAAGTGGGAGAGTACGGTATCTGAGAAACAGGCTGTGGCAGAAGAATCCGAAAGCGGCCCCCTTCGTTTTGTAGAGGAAATGATTCCTGATAATATCATGAAGTCACTTGGGGATAACTCTAAAATGTTACAGATTATCTTCTTTGCTATTCTTTTCGCAGTATCAATGGTACTGGTACCCCTAAACAGGGTAAAAACCGTAAGGTTGATTTTTGACGGTCTCAATGATATTGTTATTAAAATAATTGAGCTGATAATGCTTTTTGCCCCGATTGGCGTATTCGCTCTCCTGGCAGGCGTTGTTGTAGATTTTGCGGGTGATACAGACATTTTTGTGGCCCTGGGCAAGTACTTCGCAACCGTACTGGTCGGACTGATCCTGATGATACTGTTTCTTTATCCCTTCTACCTGAAGGTATTTACCAGGGGAATAACACTAAAAAGATTCTTCAGGGCACTGCTTCCTGCACAGATGGTGGCTTTTTCAACTTCTTCAAGCGCAGCTGCTCTCCCTGTTACTATGAAACAGAACGTAGAGGAGCTGGGAGTTCATGAAGAAATAGCAAACTTTGTACTTCCCGTCGGAGTAACAATAAATATGGACGCTACTGCTTTCTACCAGGCCGTTGCAGCCGTCTTTATTGCCCAGGTATATGGTATTGATCTTACTATCGCGCAACAGCTTACAATTGTGCTTACCGCAACTCTTTCCTCAATTGGCTCACCCGGAGTTCCGGGAGGTAGTATTGTGCTGGTTATTATGGTATTAACCTCTGTTGGTCTGCCGATCGAGGGACTTGCACTTATACTGGGGGTGGACAGGCCGCTGGATATGCTGAGATCTTCTGTAAACCTTACCGGCGACTCAACTATTTCATGTATTATAGCCTATAGCGAGAATGAGCTGAATACTCCGGAAGATATAAAGGATTCAAAATAAGTATTATAAAGTTCATCTGGCGTAAATATCATGTCACAGGTATCAATACCTGGCTGATAATCCCTCTCAATAATGAATACTATTGAATCCGGGAAATTCCCGGATTAATAAATTACTGACAATCCCTTGCCCGAAATAATTATTTTCCTCTCCGCTACATTTCCAGGCCTGTAGTTTATCCATATCATCAGGATTTCGTAAACCTCCTGAGATTTTAATATTTCAGGTCTGCCCGGGGTAGGGCGGGAAATATTAAAGAATTTTACTTTCCGTATATTCTTCTTTACCCGATCTCATTTTTTATAGCTTCTCTCTCCGGGAGCCTTTTATACTTCTTAATCCTCTGTTAGCAAAGAAAGAACAAAACAATTTGTTTACATATGTAAATTAACTGTTATAAATGAGAATTCACAGATGTAATATTACACATGTAATTCATTTATATAATAATTCACATAAATAAACTAATAATATATTTACATATGTAAAAAAATATCTGATTATTATAATATCCGCATTATATAATTAAATATCAGTAATATATGCTGATTATATACATCTTTACTGTTATATCCGGAGCAGAATACTGCAGATATGAAGCCCTGCAGTTTAGATATAGATGTTTATAATATTGTATACCAGTGTTATATACTTCTAATATAAAGTATAGGTTTAGATATTGTTGATATGTAAATAACAGGTATACAATATGTTACAATTGTAATAAAATATAATCTGCAAGTACTTTTTAAGTACATTCACAAATGTAACATATAAATAATTACTTATGTAAAACAGATATTGTTTACATTTGTAAAAGGCAATATTTTATATTATTTGGATATGAAAGAAAGGATTCTTGAGTTTCTAAGGCTGGAAAACAAAACTTCATCTCAGTTTGCTGAAGAAATTGGTGTTCAGCCTTCCAGTATTTCCCATATACTCTCGGGAAGGAATAAACCAAGTCTTGATTTTGTTATCAAGATGCTTGAAGCTTATAATGACTTAAGTACTGACTGGCTTATTTTTGGAAGAGGATCCATGTATGGCGGCGAAAACATAAACACCGGCGTTGAGGGAATAAGCGATAAAGCAGTTTCTGGCGATTTATTTAATGATATCGAAATAACCCGTGATTCCGGGTATAGGAAAGATGAAGAGAGCCCGGATATGGATATAAGTAAGCAGCAGGAAGTTCGCCCTGGTGCTGCTGCAGTGCTTTCTAAGGTAATTTTACTTTATTCAGATGGTACCTTTTCCGAATTCAGGAAATAAGCTCTTAAATCGCCTTATTTAAGCTCAGCCAGTCTTTCGGCTAAGGCAGCGGCTTTTTGTTAATAACTCAGCCCTTGCTACAGGCACTATTTAACTTATATTTGCAATCAAAAAGCCTTAGTAATGTTGAAGCGGACAGAATCTTTATTATTACTTGAGAATCGAAGGGTTACGGACGAATATTTTGTATTGAAACTGCAGGCCGGATCCATTGTTGAGGAAATAAGACCCGGACAGTTTGTTCAGGTAAAGGTTGAGAACAGCAGCTCAACATTTCTTCGCCGGCCTATTTCGGTATATGATATTGACACAGCTGCCCGAACCCTCGATTTATTAATTAAAATAGCAGGAGAAGGAACCATGGCGCTGTCGATGCTGGAAGAAGGCATGCGGGTTTCAGTTGTATATCCCCTTGGAAACAGTTTCTCAATACCTGAAAGGAAGGAGAGGATTCTTCTTGCCGGTGGAGGAGTCGGTGTTGCTCCCTTATTCCTGGCAGCAAAGGTATTGCACGATAAGGGGATGGATGTGGAGTTTCTTCTTGGATACAGGTCTGCCAGCCAGCTTATTGATTATGATAAATTCAGTAAGATAGGCAGGGTGCATTTAACTACCGAGGATGGATCAGCAGGCATAAAAGGACTGCTTACAGGGCATAAGGTACTTACTGAAGGCGATTTCAACAGGATTTACTGCTGCGGACCGGATCCTATGATGAAGGCTGTAGCTTCAATTGCAAGGAAAAGGGATATTTTCTGTGAGGTTTCCCTTGAGAACCTTATGGCATGCGGATTCGGAGTCTGCCTTTGCTGTATTGAGGAGACTGTAAGGGGTAACCTGAATACATGCACCGACGGACCTGTGTTTAATATTAAAGAGTTAAAATGGCAGATTTAAAAGTCAAGATCGGAAAGCTGGAACTTAAGAATCCTGTAATGACTGCCTCCGGCACCTGTGGATTCGGCCCTGAGCTTGAAGACTTTTTTGATCCTTCATTGCTGGGTGCGCTGGTTATGAAAGGCACTACCCTGGAGAACAGGGAGGGTAATCCATACCCGCGCATGGCAGAGACTCCTTCTGGGATGCTGAATGCAGTGGGTTTGCAGAATAAGGGCATCCGGAATTTTATTGATAATATCTATCCTGCTGTAAGAGGCTATAATACCAATATGATTGTGAATGTGAACGGGGCAACTATTGATGAATATGTTGAACTGTCCGCCATCGTAAATGAGCTTGATGCTATTCCTGCCATAGAGCTGAATATATCATGTCCAAATGTTAAAATGGGAGGGATGGCTTTTGGCACCCACCTGCCAACCGCAACAAAGGTTATCAGGGCGGTCCGGAAGGTATATAATAAGACACTTATAGTAAAGCTATCACCGAATGTAACCAGTATCACAGATTTTGCGAAAGCATCGGAAGACGAAGGCGCAGACTCTGTTTCACTTATAAATACTCTCCTGGGTATAGCCATTGATTCAGAAACAAGAAAACCTTTGCTTTCAACTATAACCGGCGGACTTTCAGGTCCGGCAGTTAAGCCGGTAGCCTTAAGGATGGTGTGGCAGGTTGCAAAAGTTGTAAATATACCTGTTATCGGGATTGGTGGTATAATGAATGCGACTGACGCTGTTGAATTTATGCTTGCAGGAGCAACAGCTGTCCAGGTTGGTACCGCTATATTTATCGAGCCTGATTCGCCCCTCAGGATTGTCGAAGGACTTAATGACTATCTCGATAAAAAGGGTTTTGCTTCAGCCGGGGATCTGATAGGGGCACTTGTTTAGAGGCAGCAGGCAGCAGACAGCAGACAGCAGACAATAGCAGGCACCGGGCAGGTATATATGCAGCTGCTCAGAGTTTTAAAGAAGATTTACGCTTACCTGTATTTGTTTTAAGCAGTATATCCCTGCTTTTTTTTGCTTTGATATTGCCTGATATCTTAATAATATCTAATTTTAGCAGCTATTTAATGTTAAATTATAAGTAAATAATTAAAATAATGGCTCAAAACTTACATATTGATAGTCTTGATCGTAAAATAATAAACATTATTTCAAGGAATGCCCGTGTACCATATCTGGAAGTAGCCAGGGAGTGTGATGTGTCAGGTGCAGCAATACACCAGAGGGTACAGCGCCTTATTAAACTTGGTGTTATAAAAGGCTCTCAGTTCAATGTAGATCCTGACCTGGTGGGGTTTAAAACCTGTGCTTATATTGGGATATTCCTTGACCATCCGGGTAATTACAAGAAAATTATTGAGGAATTCGAGAAAATACCGGAGATAATAGAATGTCATTACACAACTGGTAACTATTCGCTGTTTATCAAGGTTTACGCAAGGGATAATGATCATTTAAGGCAGATTCTCGCCGACAGTATACAGGTACTTGACGGAATAAAAAGTACTGAAACCCTGATATCGCTCGAAGAATCAATAAACCGGCCGATTTACCTGCAGGAATAAGCCAGGAGGCCTTTGTATCTAAAACTTTCTATTGTTTATAGCTGTCGTAAGTGCTTCTATACCAGATGTATGTACATAAGTGTAGTTTTTATTCCAAAATTTTTGTAATGAATACTGACTGTATACGTCATCCTGGTGTAAACAATTTTGTTATAATTCAATTTAACTACCATGAAAAGATTACTATCAATTGCAGTTTTAGCCCTCTTTACATTAGCACTCAGCGCCCAGAGCTCAATAGACCGCTTATTTAATAAGTACCAGGGCCAGAAAGGTTTTACAACGGTTACGGTAAACGGCAATCTTCTGAAGATGTTTGCTGACAATGATGACGAGGATGACGAAGACCTGATGAAATTTGCTGATAAATTTACATCAATAAGGATTCTTGCTCAGGAGGATGATGATATTGAGGTGGAAAATTTCTACGATCTGGTCATTGATGAAGTTAATAAGGGAGGATATGAAGAATTAGTTACAATTAATTCTGAAGGAGATGATGTTAAAATTATGATTAAGGCAGATGGAAAGATCTTCAGGGAGTTCCTGCTGATAGCCGGTGGCGACGAAAATGCCATAATTCAGATTAAGGGAAGTTTTACCTATAACGAAGTAAAGGAGATGAGTAAGTCTGTTGAAAATGAGAAGGGTATTTCATTTTCCGGCCTGGATTTCTAATCTTAAGGAGCTTTCGTACCTTTAGAGCCTGAATCCTCCATGTTCGGCAAATGGACAGAAAAGAATTTGAAAATAGGGTTTTACCACTCAGCCGTATGCTGTACCGTTTCGCATTCCGCCTCCTTGCAAGCAGCGAGGATGCGGAAGATGCGGTTCAGGAGGTATGTATGAAGCTCTGGAATATGAGGAACAGCCTCGACCAGTATGCAAGTCTTGAGGCCTTTGCAAGCACTGTAACACGCAACCATTGCCTCGACAGGATAAGAAAACATGGAAGGCTTGTTCTTGAAGATACCAGGCCGCTTGACACCAGGACCGACGACATGAATCCTGAAGAGGAGATGGAAAAAGTTGAATCATATCACAATGTGCTGAAACTTGTTAAGGACCTTCCAGATAAGTACCGTACAGTGATTCAGCTAAGGGATATTGAAGGCCTGGATTATATTGAGATTCAAAAGCAGCTGGGTGAAAATATAAATACCATAAGGGTTAATCTTTCGAGGGCAAGAAAAATGGTAAGGGAACAATTAAAAACAATGTATTATGAACCTGCAGGAACTGGATAGGATACTTGAAAAATATTACGAAGGTACTTCCTCCGAAGAGGAGGAGCGTTTTCTCTTCGATGCCCTGAAGGATGATAACCTTCCGGATAGGTATATTATTGACAGGCAAATGGCCGGAATATCTTCTTATGATAGTTACATCCCCGAACCTGACAGCGGTTTTGAGTCGCGTATAATGCAGGCCATTGATGATAATGAACAGTATACCAGGGTGAGGTCCCTGAAAAGGAGGGTTTACTCGGTGGTTTCTGTAGCAGCAACTATCCTGATTGTGATTTCATCCTGGTTTATCCTGCAGGACAAAGGAGGGATGAAGGATAGCTATGACGATCCGGTACTGGCATACAATGCTACTATCGGAATTTTGCAGCAGGTTTCATCAACAATGAATACCGGCAACAAGGCAATTGCCAGGCTTAACCATATTGACTCAGCCAGGGAAAACCTTAAGAGGATAAGCGAACCATCAAGGCTGCTGACCAGGGAAATGGAAGCCCTTAAATATATTGAAAAGAGTATTTCCCTCCTTGAAACAGGTAAGGCAAGGCAGGAATAGAAAGACTTTTACAGGAATAATTTACAGACACATCAAAATAATACAATACAAAATGAAAAGATTACTACTAATCGCTTCGATTATTGCCGTCGGATTAAGCTCCTTCGGACAGTCAAATCCAATTGATGATTTTTTCGAGAAGTATTCAGGTCGCGAAGGTTTTACAACAATTTATATTTCCAGCAGGATGTTCAGCCTTATAGCGCAGGCAGACCTTGATGACGATGAGCTGCAGGAAACTATGAATAATCTTAAATCCATCAGGATACTAACCGTGGAAGATAGTGTTCTGAACAGGAAGCATAATTTCTATAAGGAATTGACCAAAACCCTTGATTTGTCAGATTATGAGGAGCTTATGGTTGTGCAGGATGGTGGTCAGGATCTTAAATTCCTTATCAGGGAGAAGGGCAGGCGTATAGAGGAGCTTTTAATGATAGGCGGAGGTGGCGAAGGAGGGAATATACTGCTTTCGATAAAAGGAGATCTTGACCTTGAGAATATCTCGAATATTTCAAAGAACATTGGTATAGAGCAACTTGAGGGAATAGACAATGCCAAAAACAAGAAGAAGTATGATTAGGAAGCTGCTTTTATCCCTGGGGCTTATTTCAGGACTATTATTACTCTCGTGCAGTAGTGCAAAGAATAAGGAGATTTTTGAAGACCTGGAGGGAGAAGAGGGAATTTATATGCTAAAACTGCCGCCGGCACTATTCCTGAAACTGATTGATACGGGAACTGATGCCCAAACTTCCGGTCTTGGGAATATCGATTATGTTAAACTCCTGTTTTTCGACCAGCAGAAAAGCAGTTCTATCACCAGTAAACAGCTCAGCAGGGATATAAAGGAGAAATTCGGGAAATATGGATACGAGATGGCCATTGAATTCAGCAATGGTGGAACCGGCATCTCTGCCTACATGCTTCAGAAGGAGGATTTTGTATCCGATCTTATGTTGCTGATATCAGAAGAAAACAACCTGGTGGGCCTTGGACTTTCGGGCAGGCTCGACAGCAAATCCTTAATGGAATTTGCCTCTGAAATCGATTATAAGGACCTGGCTGGCCTGTCTTCAGGAAATATCTCTTTCTGAACCTTCAAAAGCCGTTCAGGTTCATTTTAACAGTCGGAATAAGTAGTAAAAAGCCCAGCACTATAAGGATTATCATTAGCGGTGTAATCCATTTTACCCATTTTTCATAGGGTATCTTTGCCACCCCGAGTACCCCTATCAGTACACCCGATGTCGGGGTAATCATATTTGTAAACCCATCCCCAAACTGGAATGCCATTACGGTGGCCTGCCTTGATACTCCTATAAGGTCAGAGAATGGAGCCATTATTGGCATTGTAATGGCAGCTTTTGCTGATCCGCTGGGTATAAAAATATTTATAAAGGTCTGAATTACATACATAATTCCAACTGATGCAACCTCACCAAAGTCCTGCATTGCACGTGAGGCATAGTAAAGCAGGGTATCAATTATCATAGCTTCCTCAAGTACTACAATAATTCCCCCTGCAAGTCCCACAATAAGGGCAGCAGACAGAATATCAGCAGCTCCGGCAAGGAAGAGCCTGGTAATGTTATTCGGGCTTTTATTCATCCCGATACCCGCAAACAGACCCATTACAAAAAACAGCGTGGCAATCTCCATAATATACCATCCATATCCCATAACGCCTGCAATAAGAAATAAAATGGTGAAGGCCAGCAAATGAAGGATATATTGCCAGAGCGATTTTCTCAGGCTTAAAATCCCTCCAAGGGTAAAAAAGAAGGTAAGTGCAGGAATGGCAGGGAGGGTGGATGATGAGCCCGTACCAGACTCCAGGTCGCCTATGCTTATTGTTGTAAGAGGATACTGTATTGAGAATAAGATAAGGGCCACAACCAGTAGCGAAAAACTGATCCATGATGCCGGTGTAACCGGAAGCTCCTCCTCTGATATAGCTGTTTCTGTTTTTTCGCGCCAGTAAGTATCCTCATGGTAAACAGGCGAAAGGCTTGCTTGCTTTTTTATTCTTTTCGCGTATCTCAAAACAAAGGCGATGCCAGCAATATTTATTATCAGCCAGCAAAAAAGCCTGTATTCAAGTCCGCTGAACAGTGGTAATTCTGCTATCCCCTGGGCTATCCCGATAGTAAAGGGATTTAAAATTGCTCCGGCAAAACCAAGACCCGCGGCAACAAAACACATTGAAACACCCGTAATGGAGTCGTAGCCCATCGAAATGGCAAGCGGAACCATAATTATTATAAAAGCTATGGTTTCTTCACTCATTCCAAACACGGCACCAAATACAGAGAACATCAGCATTACCATTGTAATAATCAGGTTTTCAACACCCAGGAACCTGAATAATCTTCTTTTCTCGAGGGTGCGGGTGAATTTCAGAAAGGAGAAAATGCCAAGGTCTATCGCCTTGCTTGCATTCATTATCCAGAAAGCGCCACCGATAAGAAGTATAAACACAATAATTCCTGCCTGCTTTACAAAGCCTTTGTAGAAAGAAGCAAAAAGTTGCCAGGTCTGGGGCTGGCTTTCAGCTTTTTTATAAACAAGTACCTCCTTCTCAGAACCGTTAATATCCTGCATCTCTTTCAGGTATTCACCTCCCGGTATAAGCCAGCTCAGGAGAGCCGCAAATATTATTACATAGAAAACGATTACATAAGTGTGCGGAATTTTTCTTTTTTTCTTCATAAACACCCTGTTTTCTGACTAACAGTTCAAAAATAGCAAATTCATTAGCAGATTCACTATTTTTGTGGCAGCTTACACGATATGACAGACACTGCCACTAATATTAAGAATAATTACAGGACCCTGCTGAGATCGGCCGGCGGAAAGTTTACCCGCAAAGAGCAGCAGATGATAAGAAAGGCTCTTGATATACTTAACGAATGCTGCAGGGGAGAGGTAACGATAACAGGGGAGACCCAGGCCGAACATTCGCTGGCTGTGGCACGGATTATAGTAGCTGAACTCGGTCTCGGCGTAACCTCTGTTATTGGAGCACTTCTGGCCGAATGCTCTGGTAAACTGCCATATACTGATGCTGAACTCCGGGCTATGTTTGGATCAAGGATTTCCGGAGTATTGAACGGACTCAAAGAAATTGAGGAAGCAAAAAAGAATACGGGATCTTTCAGGGCAGAAAACTTTCTTAAACTGGTACTTTCACTGGCAGAAGATATCAGGGTAATTCTGATAATTCTGGGCGACAGGCTCGAATACCTGAGAAAGATGGAAGGTGCAAGTGCTGATGAACAAACAAGGATTGCATCCGAATCGTATTTCCTCTATGCGCCACTTGCTCACCGGCTTGGGCTCTATAATATAAAGTCCGAGATGGAGGATATTTCAATGAAATACCTCGAACCGGAACCCTATAATGAAATAAGCGAGAAACTTAAACAGACTACAGCCTCGCGAAACAGGCTGATCAGGGAATTTACCGCACCAATACGTGAGATCCTTGATAAACACAATATCAGGTATTCAATTAAAAGCCGGACCAAGTCAATTCACTCAATCTGGCAAAAGATGAAAAAGCAGGGTGTCGGGTTTGAAGAAGTTTTTGATTTATTTGCCGTAAGGATTATTATCGACTCCGGGAAAGACAATGAAAAGTCTTTATGCTGGCAGGTTTATTCTCTTATAACCGACCTGTACCAGCCTAATCCCAGTAGACTAAGGGATTGGATTTCAGTGCCTAAATCAAGCGGATATGAATCTTTGCATACAACCGTAATCGGCCCTAAGGGTAAATGGCTTGAAGTTCAGATCAGGACTTCCAGGATGGACGAAATTGCAGAAAAAGGCCTTGCAGCTCATACCAGGTACAAAGGTGTAAAAGGCGAAGACAGCTTTGATGAGTGGCTCGGGGAGATGCGTGAGCTGCTAGAATCCCCTGCAAGTGCGGCAAGGGGTGTTATGGAAGATGTCAGCTCCGGGTTTGCAACGGATGAAGTATTTGTGTTTACACCGGGCGGTGATCTTAAAAAACTCAGAAACGGAGCTACTTTGCTGGATTTTGCCTTTGCAATTCATACTGAGGTTGGTTCAGCGTGTATAGGCGGAAAGGTAAACGGCAAGAGTGTTGGACTCAGGCATGTATTAAGAAATGGGGATAAAGTGGCTGTTGCCACTTCCAGGAACCAGAAACCAAAGCAGGACTGGCTCTCTTTTGCAGTTACCAGTAAGGCAAGGTCTAAAATTAAGAATGCCCTTGACGAGGAGCTGGTTAAGGCAGCTGCAGAAGGAAAGGAAATACTCCAGCGAAGATTAAGGAACTGGAAGATTGAATTTAACGATTCCCTTATCGCCAGCCTGATTCAGCACTATAAGGTAAATAATGCCAGGGAGTTATATAATAAAATATTCAATGGCACTATAGAACTTCTTAATATAAAGGATGTGCTGCTGGCAGAGCGTGAAGAAAAAGTGCATGACGCAGCCGGCACAGAACAGAAAAAGGAAAGTAGTCCGGAATCTGATATCGAAAACATTGTAAACCAAAAATTTAGTGAGTACCTGGTTATACAGGACCGCATAGAGGGACTGGATTATAAACTCTCTCCCTGCTGCAAGCCTGTTTTGGGCGATAGGATTTTTGGCTTTGTTACAATAACCGAAGGAATCAAGATACATCGTACAAGCTGTCCCAATGCCCGGAATATGATTGAGAAATATCCCTACAGGATAGTGATGGCAAGGTGGACGGCAGGAGAGGAGTCGGCTGCATTTCATACCTCGATCAAAATCTCGGGTGTTGATGACCATGCAATGATTACACGCATCCATGAAGTAATATCTGAATCCGGGGCAAGCCTGAGGAATTTTACCTATGAAAATAAAGACGGATCATTTGAAGGTATGGTTCAGTTATTCGTTCCTAACACAAACATGCTTAAAGGTTTAATACGGAAGTTGCAGGGCATTAATGGAGTCCTGAAAGCTAACCGGATCAGTCGATGATATTGAATATAATGGTATAATTGCTATATTTACTCTATGAAAAGAATATTGACAATGTTGTTTCTTGCCGCAGGCTTACTTTCTGTATCCGGGCAATCATTCTATAATCACCCGGAGATATTTTATATGCCATCGATCGGACCGGAAAAGTTCTATGAGGACAGGCTTAACAACAATGTTTCAGATAACCCGGGACTCCAGTACCGCTTGCAAACTGGTATGTTATTTTCTTCTCTAAGTGACTTTAATTCTTTTACATCCTTTGTCTCTCCTGGAGTAATACTTCCGGTAGGAAAAAGATTTGCAATTGAAGTTGGAACAACATTTTCCACTACCTCGTTTTATGGTGAGGGCGATGCTGATCCTGAAGCTGGAAGGATTAATTCACTTCTGGCCTATGCCAGGGGCGTATTTTCAGTAAATCCTAAACTGCTGGTTTATGGCGAAGTAGCTAAGTCTATGATTATTAACCCTTCGACAGGGTACAATGGCTTTGAAAGTATTACCATGGGTATGGAGTATATGCTGAGTCCCGGTTTCAGAATCGGAGCCAGCATCACCTCAAGAAATGGCTTCGACCCATTCTATATGGGCTATCCTTACCGGTATTACTAGCTCAGAGCTCAG
>JAZBNV010000097.1:0-8369 GCA_036350795.1 Marinilabiliaceae bacterium | reverse complement strand
CAGCATTACCAGCCCGGAGGTTCGTGCGGCGCTTTTCGGAGAAACGGTGTGACTTTTGACCAGGGAACAGCAATGCTTTATGGATTTGGCAGCACGGGGTCGAATAATC
Organism: Marinilabiliaceae bacterium; assembly: GCA_036350795.1. GTDB lineage: Bacteria > Bacteroidota > Bacteroidia > Bacteroidales > VadinHA17 > JAUVKT01. The sequence continues at coordinate 8,260 of JAZBNV010000097.1, read as the reverse complement.
CACATCGTTATATTATGAGCGAGCTGGAGGAAGAGATAGAGGTTATTAAGCACGAAATGCTCTATTGCCTGAAATATGATGGCACCCCCATTCATTTTCATTCTGATATGGATGCATATTTCAAAGAACTTGAGCAACTCTTCGATGAGGATGAGATGACCCAGCTAAGATCCTTTTACAGCTATATTGGTCGTTTATATCATAAGGTACTGGTAGCGGAACCGATCTGTGTTGCTCCCCCGGAGATCCCACCAAAAAAAGCCCTGCAGCTTTTGCTTAAAAGCCCGATAAGACAGATAAAGACTATAGGCCTGCTTAAAAAAAGTGCGGGAGATATTGTTCGTCCTTATATTAAGTCGGAAAGGGTGATAAAATACCTCAATAAACTGACCTCAACCTATTGTTATACCCTGGTTGATGAAACGCCGGCTATTATGGCGGCAACAATGTTTATGGATAATCATTTTGGCGGAGTTTATTATCCAACGGGTTCTTCACAGCAACTTCCGGGGAAACTGGAAAAAGCAATAGAAAAATTCGGAGGCCGAATATTTTACCAGCATAATGTTAAACAGATACTGTTTGACGGTGACAGAGCATGCGGTATACTGGCTGAAACTACTGAGGGTGAGGTTAAATTTGATTCCGATGCCGTTGTCTACGCCGGAACAGTCTGGGATCTATACGGTAAGCTAATCCCTGAAGAAGTGTCTGATCCGATAACAAGAGAGTGGGCAAAAAATATTATTCCCACATATCCCAGTCTGGTACTGCATTGTCTGGTGGATGAGGAGGTTATACCTGAAGGTACACAACCCATCCAGATGCTGGCAGATAACCCTGATGCCATAGATGAAAAAGAAATTACCCTCTACATTCTTTCCCTTGCCGACCCATCAATTTGTCCTCCTGGCACTCATACGGTTATGGCTATAGGTCCTTCACTCAGAGAATGGCCTTCTCCCCGGGATCCTGATTACAGGAGTTCATCTTATGAAAAAGCAAAAGAGGAAGAAACTGAACGCATTTTGATTACACTTGAAAAGCACCTGCCAGGCTTCCGAAAAGCTTTACGCTATAATACCCTTGCTAGCCCGTCAACAATTGAACGCTATACAATGAAACCGGGGGGCTCAGTTACAGGTCCCAAACACTGCATGGGACAGGAGTTGCTCAAGCGACCACATGCAAGAACAAAATGGGAAAACCTTTTTATGTGCGGAGAATCTACCGTTATGGGTACTGGCAGTCCGTCAGTTACCATTTCCGGAATTTCAGCGGCCAATATGGTCTTGCGGCGCCTTGGTAAAAAAGAATATATCTGGCGCAGGGATATGAAAGATTATGTCAAAGAATATCGGGTCAGGGATTTACCAAAGCTTAATTCCCCATACCATATCAGGGCTAATGCTCTGGAAAATGAAAAATATATCAAACTGCACGACGACGCAAGCCTCTGCCAGTGGTGCGAAGATGCTCCATGCCTGCCTGTTTGCCCTGCCGAGTATGATATCCGAGGTGTCTTAAGACGGATTGAGGTAGGAAACTATCAGGGAGCATATTCTGTTCTTGGCAAAGGAAATGGCGAAAAGAAAGCAAATGATATTAACTGTATTAACTGTCCGGCCCATTGTGATATAGAATGTAAGGATAAAAACGGAAGCGTTCCTCCCGTGAAAATCAAAAATACATTTCTTAGCCTGGCCCGCTTGCTGAAAAATGAGATGAATGATGAAAAATAATTCGGATAGAGCGCTTATTGCAATCCTTTGCCCAGGGCTGTTTATATGAATATCCGGCTACGACCTGCTTTCTTTTTGTTACTCGCTGGCTGTAAGTTCTCTAAGATTCAGCAATGCAATAATATAGTCATAAGAGGCCTGGAGATATGCAATACGAGCGCTTTGCAATGATAATTGTTCCTGCTGCAGATTATTTGGTAACAAACGTCCGGCATTGAACTGTTCAGTTGCCGTATTTAGATTTTCTTCTTCAAGTTTTATTTCATGTTCTTTTTTAACCATCTCTGCCCTGGACTGGTTTATATCCATCGTTATTTTCTGAATGTCGGATTTTCTCCTGTTATTAAAATCCTTTATGTCTTCAGAAAGACGATCCAGCTGTAAACGGGTTTTTGATATATTATAATGTGTTGCTATATTTTTCGTTATAGGAATATTCAGAGATAAAGCTACGTAACTGTTCCCATACCAGTTTGATGTGTTGAAAGGATTAAATTGGTTCTGGTAAAAATTTGAACCATAATTACCGATCAGGGATATTGTCGGTAACATCATCCGCCGGATATTTGAAAGTTGAAGACTGTCATATTGCATTTGGGTCTGGAGACGAGCATAATCGCTCGAGGTTTTAGCCAGCGGCACTTTTAATGCTTCAGCTTCCAGTGATTTAAATAGTTTTTCAAGATTGTCAGCAGCAACAGGCAGAGAAGCATAATTATATTGTAATCCCATATAATATGCCAGATCAATCCGGGCCTGTTCATAAACTTTTTTCGTCTGGCTGTAACGACTAAGAGACTGGTTCAGACGAAGCCGGGAATCATTTAACTGTTTTTCGTTTATCTGCCCCAGGCTGTCCTGGTCCTTTGCAACCATCAGAACCCTGTGGTTAAATACGGTATCTTCAAGAGCGTATTCAAGTTGAGCTGAAGCAAGCACCAGCTCGGCATAAGCTTTTGTAACATCAATTCTTACAGACACTTTTTTTGCTTTGAGGTCAATTTCAGCAAGCTTCCTTTGCTCTTCTCCTGAAATGATCTGCTGTTTCCTCGCAGGATTGAAAATATCGTAGCTGAGCGACAAGCCTACATTGGATTGCCAGTCTGTTCCGAATTTTATATAAGTAAGTTCATCTGGATCTCCCTGACCGCTAATGATTGCCAGGGGAACCGGTGTTGAAGGGATGATAAGATTTCGTTGAACTGATAAGCCGGAACTTATCTCAGGGATGCGGCTGCTTTTTTCTGAAGTAAGTTGAATCTCTGCAATTTGCAAATCAAGCTCACTGCTTCTTAATGCAGGATGCTGCGATATGGCAGTAGCAACAGCCTGATTAAGAGTTACTGCTTCCTGGGCATTAATAATATTGGGCAGAAAAGAAACTGCTGCAATAGCGCCAATTATAATTTTGTTATGTAATAATGGTTTCATTTACTAAGGATTAATTTCTGAATACAGAAGCTGGTTCAACATTTCGTATGGTTCTTACGGCGAAGAAAAGAGTGCTTCCAAGTGAAATTGCGAGTGTAACTATCATCAAAGATGCCACCAGGGGCAGACTGAGGTTCAACAGCAATCCTGATCCTGAAACTCCCATACGAAATCCCTGCAATAACCCATAAGCTATGATAAATCCACTTATGCTAAAAAGGAGAGACTGGGTTATCAGAAGTTTTGTTATATGTGAATTTGTTGCACCGACAGCTTTCAGGGTAGCATAATCTTTGATCCGGTCCATTGCTGAAGAGTAAAGAGTAAGCCCTATAATAAAGAAACCGCTCAGGATGGCAAAGATTACCAGAGATCCGATACTGGAACCAATGTTTGAGCTTACTACGAGAAATTTTACAGTAGAAGACCTAAGATTATCTGTTGTCCAGGCCCTGATCCCGGGAATTGACCGATTAATATTTTTCACGACCTGTTGCGCAGTATAACCTTTTGCAACTTTTATGGCTATAGCATTTATGGTCACTTCGGGAGAGTTGGTAAAAGCACGTGCCTTATCAATAGAAGTGAAAATATAGGAGCCCCCGAAGCCTCTTGCATTTTTTGTCTGCAGGGTAATTATCGCCTTCTTTCCATTGATCTCAAGCATGGTGCCTATATCTGTAGGGCTATCAAATGTAGTTGCGTCGTAATAGTCGGCGCTAATGGCATACTCGTTCACCAGGTCTTCAAGGTTGCCCTTATATATTTTATCCTTGTTAGGCCCTCCCACAAAGAAGGGAGGTTCGCTACCTATAAGTGTAACCGGGGATGTCTTTCCGTTTGAAAACTTGGCAAGTCCTGCTCCCAGGAAAATAGGAGATGTGGCTTCAACACCTTCAATACTCTTTATTTCGTATGTCTTGCGTTTATCCATCTGGGAAAGGTTGTTTGCATTCTTGGTCATATTGTCTACCACCCAAACCTGTGCCCATTGGGTGTTTGAATTACTTACAAGTCCTCCCATAAGGTCCATAAGAAACATTAGTATTCCAATCTGCTGACCTATAAGGAAAGTACTAACAACAATACCAATAATTACCCCAATGCTTTTGGTTTTATCGTATCGCATAAATTTTATGGCAGTGCGTATCATAAGACCTATTTATCATTAATAATTATGGTACACTCAACCCTGCTGTTAAAAATGAGCCCTTCAGGATTATCTATCCTTATTCTTACATCCCTGACCCGCCTGTCCTGCTGATCTGTTGGATTCTCAACAAATAACGATTTTCTCGATAATATGGGGGACAATTCAACAACTTCTCCGGTAGCAATAACCTTACTGTACCCGATATTACGTATTTCGGCTTTTTGCCCTATATCTATTTTACCGGCAAACATCTCATCAACCTCACAACGAGCAACAACCGATCCGTCGGATGAAAAGGAAACCACAGGCTCATTCTGGCTGACCCAACTGTACAATACGGCATCAATCTGAAGAATCTGACCATCTGATGGTGCTTTGACTACTTTCTTTTCGATATTATTTTCAGCTATCTTAATATCCGTTTCCAGAGATAACTTTTGCGATCGTGCTACTTCAAGAGATGCCTGTTTCAGCTTAAATGTGGCTTCCAGACTTTTTACATCATTCTCCAAATCATCTATATTTTCCCTTGTTTCAGCACCTTTATCAAGCAGAGATTTACTGGTTTTAAGCTTTGATTTTTTATATTCAAGCTGTGCTTGTGTTGTCCCGAGATCTGCCTCAGCCACCTGCACCTGGTATAGCTGTGTTATTTTTTGCTGTTGTAGTTTTTTTATTGCCAGTTGCTCATCCACATCATCAAGTTGAATAATTGGCTCACCGGCTAAAACGCGATCTCCAATGTTTTTATAAATTTTCGTAATCCTGGCTGACTGCTGCACAGAAAGTTCGGCTATCAGGGATTCAGGAACAATAAGCCCAATTCCGACCACTTTATTGATATCCTGTGCCGGCTGTACTAAAGTACTGTCATTGACTTCTTCAACAGGAAGTGCATTTTCGGTGTTGCTGCAGGAAAATAAAAATATCGAAGCAACAATAATCGAATATAGTTTTATTTCTTTCATAATTTGATGTTTCATTTTCTATTCAAGGTCTTCAGGCAGGTCTGCTATTTTTCCGTTCTCTATATAAATAATATTATCTGCATATTCATTTAAGCGTTGGTCATGAGTTACTACGACAACAGAACGACCTTCTCTGGCAAGCGTATGTAAACGTTCCATCACTGACTTAAAACTGGCCTTTTCAAGAGATGCAGTAGGTTCATCACAAAGGATAAGTGAGGGATCTGAAATTAACGCACGGGCAATGGCGACTCGTTGTTGCTGACCACCACTGAGATTCCTGGGAAGACTGTTCTTACGGTCCTCCATTTTAAGTTTTTCAAGAGCAACTTCCGCATGTTTCCTGGCTTCCGTTTTACTCATACCCTGTAAAAGCAAAGGGTACATCACATTCTCAAGAGCATTAAGCGGGGCAATCAGGTTAAAGTACTGAAATACAAATCCGATATTGTTCAATCTTAAATGTGCCAGCTCTTTCTGGTTAAGACCATTCACAAGTTGATTATTTATCCATACTTTACCCCTTTCTGGATAAATAACACTGCCCAAAATTGAGAGCATAGTCGTCTTGCCCGATCCTGAAGGCCCCAGGATTAAAGTGAGCTCACCTTTGTAAAAAGAATGGGTTGCATCTTTCAATGCGGTGATAAGTGTATCACCCATTTTGTATTCTTTACTTACATTTTCAAGAATCGCCACCGGTTCCTTATCCCTATGCAATTCAATATTATCCATTTCTGATATCCTTACTTATTTTTAATTTCTCAACTAATTTACTAAAACAATTGCTAAAAATTGTTGTTCAGTAATGCCCTCGGAAAGTTAGACAAAGCTTGTTTTGAATAATTTATCGGATTATCTTGTATATATTTTGTAATCCTTTTAAATCCGTATTTGCAAATATGACATAACCATAAGATCCTGCCAGGCCTTTGTCCACCACAGCCCAGGTTCCTCCGATAGCAGGCATCTAAACAAAGGAGGAGTGGTTTTTTTAGAGTGCGAACAAACATTGTTGAATCATGTTATAGGAAATGTTAGTAGATTTAGGGTATGGCAAGGAGTGGTGGATTTTCAAAATCCGATATCACAAAAAAAAAGATCACACTTTCCGGACTCCGGGAAGCATTAAGGTTGTATACATACATTAAGCCTTATGGTGGGAAGTATGTACTCGGTTTGATCTTCCTGCTTGGATCAAGTCTGGCGAGCCTTGCCTTTCCAAAGCTTCTGGGCGACCTGGTCAACTCAGGTGATGCAGGCCGTATGGCAGAGGAAATCAACAGAATTGCTCTACTGCTTGCCGTTGTGCTTATCGTTCAGGCTTCATTCTCTTTTTTCAGGGTGGTGTTATTTGTAAATGTGTCTGAAAATGCCCTGGCAGATCTCCGTCAACATACCTACGATCATATGATCAAATTGCCGGTCAGCTTTTTTGACCGTAAAAGGGTTGGTGAGCTGAACAGCAGGATTTCGGCTGATATTTCATTGTTGCAGGAAACATTAACCTCAACCCTGGCAGAATTCATACGTCAGATGATTATAATAATCGGGGGTATTATTTTGCTGGTAATCACATCCGGCAAACTAACCCTGTTTATGCTTGCGATTCTGCCGGCAACGGTACTGGGAGCTGTTGTATTCGGAAGATTTATACGCTCACTTTCCAGGGAGGCCCAGAAAAAAGTGGCCGATTCGAATACCGTGGTTGAGGAGACACTACAGGGGATTAAAAGTGTAAAGGCCTATACAAATGAGGCATATGAAATAAAGCGTTACAGGACAATTATTAATGAAGTTGCCCGGATAGGCATCAAAGGAGGTATATACAGAGGTGCCTTCTCTTCCTTTATGATCGTTGGGCTCCTGGGTGCCATGGTAGTTGTGATCTGGAAAGGATCCATGCTGCTTGCTTCCGGTGAGATCAACTCGGGTGAGTTGTTTTCATTTGTTCTCTATTCGGGTTTTATCGGTGGAACGATAGGAGGTCTGGCAAGTGTTTATACCCAGATTCAGCGTTTCCTGGGTGCTACCGAAGACCTTTTTGAGATATTTGGTGAATCAGAAGAAGATATTGGGGATGTCACACATCCGGAACCCGGTGAGAAGATCAGTGGACAATTCAGATTCCGGAATCTGTCATTTGCCTATCCTGAACGTCCGGGGGAAACGGTCCTCAGACATATCAACCTGGATGTCCCTGCAAACAATATAAGCGCCCTGGTAGGACCAAGTGGAGCAGGTAAAAGTACAGTTACCTCACTGCTTATAGGCTTTTATAAGCCAACCGAAGGAGAGATTTTATTTGATGATAGATCTGCAGACAGCTATCAACTTAGCGACCTTCGCAAACAGATAGCTCTTGTTCCCCAGGACATCTTCCTCTTTGGGGGAAGTATCAGGGAAAATATCTCTTACGGAAAGCCCGGAGCATCCGATGCAGAGATTCTTGAAGCAGCTGCCGGAGCCAACGCACTCGAATTTATTGATCGCTTCCCGCAGGGAATGGATACTGTTGTAGGCGAAAGAGGGACACAGCTCTCAGGCGGACAGCGACAAAGGATTGCTATCGCAAGGGCCATATTAAAGGATCCCCGCATACTGATCCTGGATGAAGCCACCTCTTCTCTTGATTCAGAATCTGAAAAGCTTGTTCAGGATGCACTTGAAAGTCTAATGAAAGGCCGTACTTCCCTTGTAATTGCTCATCGCCTGTCAACAATCCGAAAGGCAGACCAGATAGTTGTTCTGGACCAGGGAAAAATTATTGAAACAGGCACACACGATCAACTTATTTCAAAGGATAATGGGGTTTACCGGAACCTGAGTGATTTGCAGTTTTCCAGTATCTGAAAAACTGATTTACTTTTTTCCGGTTCAATTCGTAATTTTTTAGCTCCCGGAGCTGAATATCTGATCCATCCTTGAATGCATCTCTTTTCTGATACTTTCAGTCCAGGTATTGT
>JAZBNV010000096.1:0-2157 GCA_036350795.1 Marinilabiliaceae bacterium | reverse complement strand
TCTGTTAAGTTTGTCGAAGGGGAACATCGCACCGCTAAGGACCATCATCGGAATAATAAGCAGAGGGATGATGATATATATTGTTATTGCTGAATTGAATGAGGAGGAAATATTCAGACCTATCATATTAGCACAGAGAGCCGTTGTGAAAAGAGCGAGCCAGTAGTGGAAGAACATTCCTTTGATTCCCAGCATAGGATTGGCAATTAACAGGAATAAGGAGCTTTGCATTGCGGAGATCAGGATAAGTATTGAGATCTTTGCCAACAGGTAGCTTGACCTGCTGAGGTTCAGAAAGTGTTCCCGCTTAAGGATCTTACGATCCCTGAATATTTCTTCGGCGCTTATTGTAAGACCCAGAAAAAGTGCTACAATAAGGCTCATAAAGATATAAATGGGGATATTTTCATTTTCTGAGAAGATATAAATATTGGAATCAGGATCAGCAATATATCTGATTATATATGAAAGGACAAAAGCAAGGACGGGGGCTTCAAGAAGTGTAAGCCTTATATATTGTTTGTTTGCCAGTTTGCTTTTAATATCCCTTGTAAAATAGATTTGGAACTGTTTCCATAATCCTGGCCTTCTGAGGTTTTTATGAGGCGGATCGGTAATTTCGGGAATACTGACAAAGGGATTCTTTTTGCTGAATATTTCAGCCCACTCTTTTGGTTTCACTTTTCTCCTGTCAGTGTATTTCCCGAATTCATCAACAACATGAGTCTCCATTATTTTGAAGATAGTCTCCGGATTCACATTTCCGCAGTAGGGGCATTCTCCCTGTGTGGAATTTATCTGTGCATCAAGTGTCTTGAAATAAACGACTGCATCCACAGGATTACCGTAATATGCCATGCATCCTTCCTGGTCAAGGATAACCGTTTTATCAAACATTTTGAAGATATCTGAGGATGGCTGGTGGATAACGGTAATGACAAGTTTTCCTTTTACGGTAAGATCCCTGAGGATGTCCATCAGAGTCTCAGAGTCTCTTGAAGAGAGTCCTGAAGTAGGTTCATCAAGCAATAATACAGCAGGTTCCCTGATAAGCTCCAAAGCAATGTTAAGTCTTTTTCTCTGACCTCCGCTGATAACCTTGTTAAAAGGATTTCCAACTTTCAGATCTCTCTTTTCAAGCAATCCAAGGTTTAATAATGTCTGGTCTGTGAGGATGCTTATTTCCTTCTTTGTTTTATCACTAAAACATTGACAAGCAGCAAAATACAGGTTTTCAAAAACTGTCAGATCTTCAATCAGGAGGTCATCCTGCGGGACATAGCCCAGTACTCCCTCAAGTGCATCCTTATCTTTTATTACATCAAGTCCGTTTATTCTCACGGAACCGCTTGTCGGTTTCTGGATTCCGCATAAAAGATTCAGCAGAGTAGTCTTTCCTGAACCGCTTCCCCCAAGAATCCCGACAAGCTTCCCTTCTTCTGTAGAAAAACTTATATTATCAACAGCCGGTTGCCCTTCAATAAAATTAAATGTAAGGTTCTCTGCGGTGAAAGAAAGCTTATGAATGATGAAATCTGATAAAAAATGGGAGTTGATATCACTGTAATATATAGAGCGGCCCTGTGATGATTTCAGAGAAGCCCCTTTTGCAAAGGTGTAAACCTGATCGCTGCTAATTGGTAATCCGTTCAGATAAAGCTGTTCATCCGAAATATATTTTAGAAAATAGAGATCGACGCTGGCGATTCTCAGGAAATAGATATTTGTACCCTGGTAGCCTGTCAGTAATTTTGAGCAAACATCACATCTTTCATTTTCCGGACTCAGTATGAAGATAGCAGGATTTATAAGCTCTTCGGGAACATTGTTTTTAACAAATTGTTCGGTAGCCGTAAATTCTTCAGGGGAGATTCTGAAAACCTCCGCAACAGTATTTATGATATTCATTCTCTGGGAGGTGAAACGGCGATCGGCATTCACCAGCTCATATAGTCTTACCAGTACAACAATCTTCTGTGCCTGGTTAAGTGTACGGTTGATCTTTTTACAGATGGCCAGTATCTTTACCGAATCCTTGACAGAAGGAGAAGCCGGTTCTTTCCGGGAGTCTTTTAGTGTTACCGGTCCGGCCTGTTCGTCAAACAGAGCCAGGTATTCTCTGACACTTTCTTTAGATAACTGTTTGTTTAGAAAATC
>JAZBNV010000095.1:0-5001 GCA_036350795.1 Marinilabiliaceae bacterium | reverse complement strand
GAGAGGAGATTAAGTAATGTATACGCCTGCTTTAAAAACCAAGTACAGGGAAGAGATAATTCCTGCATTAATGAAAGATTTCGGTTATAAAACCGTAATGCAGGTTCCCAAACTTGAGAAAATAGTTATCAACCAGGGAATAGGTCAGGCAATAGCCGATAAAAAACTTATTGAACTGGGAGAAAAGGAACTGACTGAGATCTCAGGCCAGAAGGCCATTCAGACTATGTCAACCAAGGATATATCAAACTTCAAGCTGAGAAAGAATATGCCCATTGGCGTAATGACAACACTCAGAAGGGAAAAGATGTATGAATTCCTTGAAAGACTTATCTCTGTTGCCCTGCCAAGGATACGAGACTTCAAGGGTATCAGTAACAAACTGGACGGACGGGGAAACTATACACTCGGTATTACTGAGCAGATTATCTTCCCGGAGATAGATATAGACAAGGTGATGAAGATCATGGGTCTGCAGATCACATTTGTAACTTCCGCCAAGAGCGATGAAGAGGCTTTTGCTCTGCTGAAACATTTCGGATTACCCTTTAAACACGCTAAAAACTAAGAAGTATGGCAAAGGAATCAATGAAAGCCCGTGAGGTAAAACGTGCTAAACTTGTAAAAAAATATGAGGCCAGAAGAGCCAGGCTTAAGGAAGAGGGTGATTTTGTAGGTCTGAGCAGACTGCCCAGAAACTCAAATCCTATTCGTCTCCATAACCGTTGTCTGCTAACCGGCAGACCAAGAGGATATATGAGACAGTTTGGGATAAGCCGTATTACCTTCAGGGAGATGGCTTCGGCCGGACTTATTCCTGGTGTGAAGAAAGCCAGTTGGTAGAGAAATATAAATATTAAATAAGAGAGAAATGACAGATCCAATTGCAGATTTTCTGACCAGAATAAGGAATGCTATCATTGCCGGTCACAAGGTGGTGGAGATTCCTGCATCAAATCTGAAGAAGGATATCACCAGGATATTGTATGACAAGGGATACATCCTGAGTTATAAATTTATTGATGACAAGGTGCAGGGAACAATTAAGATAGCCCTTAAATATCACCCTAAAACAAAAGTTCCTGCTATCAAAAAGCTCGATAGAATAAGCAGACCCGGACTTCGTAAGTATAAGGGAACTGATGAACTTCCAAGAGTGCTCAACGGACTGGGCGTGGCAATCATTTCCACATCCCGTGGCGTGATGACTGACAAGGAAGCCAGGAGACTTAATATCGGTGGTGAAGTATTATGCTATGTCTATTAACAGAGGAGGAACAGATAAATGTCAAGAATAGGAAAATTACCTGTAAACCTGCCGGCGGGAGTATCGGTTAACATATCCGATGCAAACCTGGTAAGCGTGAAAGGCCCCCTGGGTGAGCTGTCGGTCCAGATCGACAGCGAAATGCAGGTGGAAGTCAACGGAGATACTCTTGAAGTGAAAAGACCTACTGAATCGAAGAAACACAAATCGCTTCACGGACTCTACAGGGCACTGATAAGCAATGCCGTAACCGGAGTATCAGAAGGCTACAAGAAAGAACTTGAACTGGTAGGGGTTGGTTACCGTGCTGAAGCAACCGGACAAACAATTGCAATGAGTCTAGGTTACTCACATGAGATAATGATTCAGATACCTGAGGAGATAAAGGTAGAAACCAGAACCGAAAGAAGAAGTAACCCTATAATTACCCTGACCAGTATTGATAAGCAGTTGATAGGTCATGTGGCTGCAAAGATCCGCTCACTCCGTCCGCCGGAACCATATAAAGGCAAAGGGATTAAATTCGTTGGCGAGCAGCTCAGGAGAAAAGCAGGAAAATCTGCCAGTGTTTAATAAGTAAAATGAGAGTGTGATGGCCTTAACTAAAAGTGAAAGAAGAAAAAGGATCAACCTGAGGATCCGTAAAAAGATAAAAGGATCAGCCGAAAGACCACGTCTTTCAGTTTTCAGGAGCAATAAGCAGATCTATGCCCAGGTGATAGATGATCTGAGTGGAAAGACACTTGTTTCAGCTTCATCAAAGGAGAAAGAAGCCGGTGATTCAGTTCGCGGTATTGCACAGGCAGCTGTTGTGGGTAAACTGATTGCAGGAAAATGTCGCGACAAGGGAATTGAAGCCGTTGTCTTTGACAGAGGCGGCTATAAATATCATGGCAGGGTTAAATCACTGGCAGAGGCTGCCCGTGAAGGCGGATTAAAATTCTAAAATATTATGAATAAAGATAGCAGAACTGTAAAAACTGTGGATCTCGACCTTAAAGACAGGCTCGTGAGCATACAGAGGGTTACCAAGGTTACAAAAGGTGGACGTACGTTCAGTTTTTCTGCCATAGTGGTTGTAGGTAACGAAGATGGCATAGTAGGTCACGGACTTGGGAAAGCCAATGAAGTAACTACAGCAATAGCCAAGGGCGTGGAAGATGCCAAGAAAAACCTTATCAAAGTGCCCGTTCACAGGGGAACCATACCTCATGAACAACTGGCCAAGTATGGCGGCGCCCAGGTATTTCTGAAGCCTGCATCCGAGGGTACCGGCGTGAAGGCCGGAGGTGCAATGCGCGCTGTACTTGAGAGTGTCGGAGTTAAGAACGTGCTGGCCAAGAGCAAGGGCTCATCCAATCCCCATAACCTGGTTAAAGCTACAATCGAAGCCCTGCTGGAGATGCGTGACGCCGTTATGGTGGCTGATCACAGGGGAGTTAACCTGGACAAGGTTTTTAACGGCTAGAAATAAAAGGAAATTATGGCAAAAATACGTGTAACACAGGTTAGAAGCAGGATTGGAAGACCCGAGAGACAGAAAAGGACTCTTGCTGCACTGGGCCTGAAAAAGATGAACCAGACAGTGGAACATGAAGCAACCCCCCAGATTCTGGGAATGGTTGATGCAGTAAGCCACCTTGTCAGGGTTGAGGAAATTTAAAGGTATAAATCTATTTTTTTTTAAAGATATGGACTTAAGTAATTTAAAACCAGCCGAAGGATCCACCAAAAAGGAGAAACGAATCGGACGCGGTGAAGGGTCAGGCAGGGGTGGTACCTCCACAAGAGGCCACAAAGGTGCCAAATCAAGATCCGGATACTCCAAAAAGATCGGTTTTGAAGGAGGCCAGATGCCGCTGCAGAGACGCGTACCCAAGTATGGTTTTAAAAATATTAACAGGGTAGAGTATAAAGGAATTAATATAAGCACCCTGCAGGGACTGGCGGAGAAATACAGTATCACCGTTATAAATCCCGATTTTCTGAATGAGGCCGGACTTGTTTCAAAGAATGCAAGAGTGAAAATCCTTGGCAAAGGCGCTCTGGAGGCAAAGTTGGAAGTTCATGCCCATGCATTTTCGAAATCAGCTCAGGAGGCAATAGAAGCTAAAGCAGGAACCGTAGTTAAAATAGACTGATATGAGGCTAATCCAGACTTTAAAGAACATATTCAGGATCGAAGATCTCAGGCAAAGAATACTCTATACCCTTGGTATAATAATGCTCTACCGCCTGGGTGCTTTCGTTACCCTGCCAGGAATCGATCCTAACCAGCTGCAGCTGCTTAAAGAGCAGACATCACAGGGTATTATGGGTCTTCTTGATATGTTCTCCGGCGGAGCATTCTCCCAGGCATCTATCTTCGCACTGGGAATAATGCCTTATATATCAGCATCTATCGTTATTCAGCTGCTCGGGATCGTATTCCCCCATTTCCAGAAACTGCAACGTGAAGGAGAGAGCGGAAGACGCAAAATGAATCAGTATACAAGGTACCTCACCGTGGCTATCCTGCTTCTGCAGGGCCCCAGCTACCTTGTAAACCTTACAAATACCCTTCCTGCAAGTGCGTTTATTCTTGGAGGTACATTCTTTAAGGTCTCATCAGTGATAATACTCACCGCCGGTACAATGTTTGTTATGTGGCTGGGTGAAAGAATTACTGATAAGGGTATCGGAAATGGTATTTCTCTTATAATAATGATCGGTATTATTGCCAGGCTGCCTCAGGCTTTTATTTTCGAGTGGGGTACAAGGGTTAATGGTCAGGGCGGACTGGTTGCACTTCTTCTTGAACTGGTAATATTTGCTGCCGTTGTGCTTGTTACAATACTGCTGGTTCAGGGAACACGGAGAATACCTGTTCAGTATGCACGAAGAATTGTGGGAAATAAACAGTATGGCGGCGTAAGACAGTATATACCCCTTAAGGTGAATGCTGCCGGTGTTATGCCTATTATCTTCGCACAGGCCATAATGATGCTGCCTATTATTCTTGTTAATTACGGCTCCGGTGAATCAATGTCAAGCTTCGCGGCAGCCTTTACAAATATGTACGGATTCTGGTATAGCATGATAACAGCACTGCTGATTATAGCTTTTACCTATTTCTATACCGCGATTACTATTAATCCGGTTCAGATGGCTGAGGATATGAAGAAAAACGGAGGTTTTATACCGGGCGTAAAGCCGGGTCGTAAAACAGTGGAATTCCTTGATACTATCATGTCAAGAATAACACTTCCCGGATCCATGTTTCTGGCTGTTATAGCAATATTGCCCGCGATAGCGGTAAATTTCGGAGTGAGTGATGTGTTTGCGCAGTTTTATGGCGGAACATCACTGCTGATCCTTGTAGGAGTGGTGCTTGATACCCTCCAGCAGATTGAGAGTCACCTTCTTATGCGTCATTATGACGGACTTATGAAGAGTGGACGTATTAAAGGTCGTGCCGGTTCGGTATCGGCAATGTAGAGTAAACGTTCTTTGATGTTGCATCTGAAGACAGAGGCAGAGATTGAACTGCTGCGGTCAAGTAATCAGCTGGTGTCCAAAACACTTGCGGAACTTGCCCGTATAATTAAACCCGGAATAACAACCCTTGACCTGGACAACCTGGCAGAAGAGTTTATCAGGGATAATGGAGCAGTTCCGGGGTTTAAGGGATATAATGGCTTTCCCAACACCCTCTGCACATCTGTTAATGATGAGGTGGTTCATGGTATTCCTTC
>JAZBNV010000094.1:0-27819 GCA_036350795.1 Marinilabiliaceae bacterium | reverse complement strand
TAATATTCTTGTCATCCCGAGTTAATCGAGGGATCTAATCATCTGATAATCAGAACCCTGATTTCTCGCATTAGCTCGAAATGACAAAGATTGCGCCCTTTTGATACACCCCCTTTTTACATCATGCGCGATACTTCTGCTTTAAGAAAATCAATGGCTACGGTAGTGGGTTCTTTATCCAGTTCCATCACCGACTCCAGGAGGAACTTACTGAAATCGCTTCCCGATGCTTTTGGTGGTAGTTTTTCTGCACTTGTGTTAATCAGCTTTGTTGTGTTTGTCTTAGCATTCTTAAGAACCTCCCAGGCCTGGGGCGATACATAAATCTGTTGCGAGAGATTATGGTCAAACTCGGCCCTGATGGTAGCCAACATTGCCGACTGCAGGGCCTTCGTGTCCATCCCTGGCTTATTTGTTCGCATAATTAAAGATTCAACCGATATTCGTTCGAGGAAAAGGGTTAACCTTTCGTAGGCCTGCAACCTTACCGGGGTAATAGTTTTTGAATTTGCCAGGGCCAGTTCATTCCTTCTCTTATCCTGTTCGTTTTTGAATCCCATCCTCACCGCATAATAGGAAGCTATAAGTACCAGGAGTGCCGGTACAATTACCAGGATAATATCTTTCGCCGTTTCCATCTTTCTGAATATAGGTTATAAGTACAAACCTAAAAAAAAATAGCGGAAGAATGGAAGAAAGGAGTATTGGAATAATGGAATAATGAATTAATTTTGATTTTTCTTATGTAAAATCAACCATCATGGAATATCTATCAGACAGACTAAAATCCTTATCAGTTTCACAAACCCTGGCTATGGCTCAGAAAAGCCGTGAAATGAAAGCAGCCGGTATCGATGTTATTAACCTCAGTATCGGGGAGCCCGACTTTAATACACCCGACGATATTAAAGAAGCAGCAAAACAGGCTATTGATGATAACTATACCTCTTATCCCCCCGTACCCGGTTATGCCGATCTGAGGGAAGCAATTTCAGTTAAGTTCAGGGAAGAGAATGGACTGGATTATACTCCCGACCAGATAATCGTCTCTGCCGGAGGAAAGCATTCATTGATAAATATTATACTTACAATTGTTAACCCTGGTGATGAAGTAATTATACTTGCACCTTACTGGGTAAGTTATTACGACCAGATAATACTTGCCGAAGGTAAACCGGTTATTGTTGACTGTACAATTGAAAACGATTTTAAAGTTACTCCTCAACAGCTCGAAGCTGCAATTACTCCAAAAACAAGGGCTGTCCTGTTTAACTCTCCTTCAAACCCAACCGGGATGGTTTACAGCCGGGAGGAAATGGAGCAGATAGCCAGGGTTATTGAAAAGCATGAAGGCGTCTTTGTAATATCCGACGAAATTTACGAGCATATTACTTTCAATGGTAAACATGAGAGTATGGCTTCTTTTGATTTTATTTTTGACCGGGTTATAACCGTTAATGGCGTATCAAAGGGCTATGCAATGACAGGATGGAGAATTGGTTATATGGGTGCTCCCCTCTGGCTGGCCAAAGGCGTAAATAAGCTGCAGGGACAATTTACCTCGGGTGTGTCATCCATCTCCCAGCGTGCCGCACTTGCTGCCGTTACATCAAAGTCTGACTCAAAAATAAGAATGAAGGAGGCCTTTCTGAAGAGGCGTGACCTGGTTTGCGGCTTACTGTCTGAGATCGATGGATTCCGGGTAAGAGTACCCCAGGGAGCATTTTATGTTTTCCCGGAAGTAAGCTATTACTTTGGTAAGAAATCAGGCAACAGGCTAATAAACGATTCTACCGACCTTGCAATGTACCTGCTTGAGGATGCCCGTGTTGCTACTGTCGGAGGAGCAGGTTTTGGTGCACCCGATTGCCTGCGCCTTTCTTACGCAGCATCCGACGAACAATTGATCGAGGCAATCAGAAGAATCAAAGAAGCTCTGGGGAAACTACACTAGTTGAAACCCTGCCTTGCGGCAGGCAGGCTGCAACTTCTTCAATACCTGTTATACCGTACAATATCATCGAAGGGCTTACGGTTCTTTGGCCGTGTGGCTTTTGATGGGTATCCTAGCGTAATAACCAGTTCGGCACGTTTTTTATCCGGTATATTAAGAAGAGACTTAAGCTCTTTCTCGTTAAACCAGCCAAGGATGCATGTACCAAGTCCTTCAGCAACAGCCTGTAAACATATATTTTCGGCAGCAATACCTATATCTATCTGTGAATAGTCTTTATCTTTTATCGTAGCCCCTATACGTGCAACCGGCTTCGATTTTTCACGTACAATTACGATGAAAACAGGAACCTGGTCGGTAAATTTATTAAAGCCAAGCCCCTTTGCAGAAGTGAGTTCAGCCACTTTGGATCTCATGGAGATATCGTTTACTACAACAAAGGTCCAGGGCTGTGAATTACACGCCGAAGGAGCAAGTCTGCCGGCTTCCAGTATCCTGTCAAGCTTTTCCTTTTCAACTTCTTTCTCAAGGTAGCCCCGTTCGCTCTGCCTGGCTTTAATATGCTCAAGCATTTCATTTGCTGTTACCATTCTATGTCTTTTATATTTTACGGTATTTGATCCTGGTGCTTATGATTTTTGTAAAGATATATTAATTATTGATTTGAATTTTTAACTTTAGAAACATGAATTATTATCATCAGAATTAAAATCCCGGATTATGAAAAGGCTTATTCCTGCATTATTGCTTATTGTACTGTTTTCATCCTGCAAGGACAAAGGCACAGAGTATCATGTGTTTTACCTTGGTGGTCAGTCAAATATGGATGGCTATGGTTATAATAAAGACCTGGAGGCGAAGGATTTTCAGCTTAGCGATTCTGTGCCGATATTTCACGGTAACACAGGTGTAGATGGTGCAGAGCCTGATGGAAGGGGAGTGTGGGCTATGCTAAGGCCGGGTCATGGTGCAGGATTTAAAGCCGACACCGTACAGAATTACTACTCAGGCAGATTTGGAGTGGAGCTGACCTTTGCTTCAACCATGCAGGAATTGAACCCCGGAATAAAGATTGCCCTGATCAAGTACTCAAGGGGTGGCACATCTATCGACCAGGATGCAGCAGGGTTTTTCGGAAGCTGGGACCCTCATTACAAGGACGGAGATGGTAGAAACCAGTATGACCATTTCCTTGCTACAATTGCCAACTCGGCGAGCCACAGTGATATTGACGGAGATGGAATTCCTGACAGGCTGATACCATCAGGTATACTATGGATGCAGGGTGAGTCTGATGCCAATGTATCAGAAGAAATTGCGTCCCGGTATCTCCAGAACCTGGCCGAACTTATGGGTCTTATCAGGAAGGCCTTTGGAACAGATAACACACCTGTTGTAATAGGATTAATTTCCGACTCGGGCAATAACCCTTCGGGGAAGGTATGGAAATATGGTGATATAGTAAGGGATGCACAGGCTAAATATGCCGATACCGATGCCAATGCAGCCCTGGTACGCTCCACAGACACTTATTCCTATTCTGATCCCTGGCATTACGATTCAGATGGTTTTATCGATCTGGGAAAAGAATTTGCACAGGCAATGGATTCCTTAATAAAACGAAACTAATTCTTTTTATCCCTTCTTTTCCATATAAACCTGTTCTCTTCGCCTTTTCGAAGCTTGCGGATATTGCTTCGGTGGGTAAAAAGTATGGCCACGGCAATCAGAACCGAGAAAATATTCAGCACAAGCGGGGAGGAATCGTAGAGTGCAAAAACGAAAACCGGGAATGATATTCCGGCCGACATTGAACTTACAGATACATAGCCTGTTATAAGTAATACGACAAGAAATACCACCAGGCAGGATATCGTTACAAAGGGACTTATTGCCAGTAAGACACCAAAGGTAGTAGCAACACCTTTACCTCCCCTGAATCCTGCAAATACAGGGAAAATATGACCTGTAATTGCTATTATCCCGGCAAGAATCTGGAGCTGTATCTCAGCGGGTGATCCTGGCTCTGCAATAGAAAACAGAACCGGTAGAATTGCAGCAAGCCAACCTTTTGCAATGTCTATTATAAGCACCGGGATACCTGTCCACCAGCCAAGAACCCTTATGGTATTTGTGGCTCCTGCATTCCCCGATCCATGTTCCCTAACATCAACCCCGTGAAAAATCTTTCCTGCCCACACTGAGGTTGTTACAGAACCCAGTGCATAGGCTGAAAGGCAGGTAAGTAGTACCATTTTTATATCCATAGTATAGGCTTAGGTTAGAGCTCAGGTCCGTACTGCATCATTTCCTTAATCTGGTCGTTATAGGTAAACTTATGGAAATTCTTAATAAAGAGGTCGGCCAGGTTAACCGCAGCAATATGCCAGTCTTTGGCACTGGTCCAGGAGTTTCTCGGGTCAAGCAGTTTAGAATCAACGCCTTCCAGCCTGTCAGGGATCGAGAGTCCGAATACGGGAATACTGCTGAACGAGGCTTCATTGATTGTTCCGTTAAGAATGGAATTGATGATAGTCCTGGTTGGTTTAATATCTATCCTGTTTCCAACTCCATATGGTCCTCCAACCCATCCTGTGTTTACAAGCCATGCATCAGCCTTATGCTGCTCCATCTTGCGTATTAATTCGTGAGCATATACCGAAGGATCAAGTAGCAGGAAAGCAGCACCAAAACAGGCAGAGAAAGATGGAACCGGTTCTTTTATTCCAAGTTCAGTCCCTGCAACTTTGGCAGTATAACCACTTACAAAGTAGTAACCTGTCTGGCCTTTACTCAGCTTTGATACAGGAGGCAAAACACCGAATGCATCTGCCGTAAGAAAGATCACTGTTTTTGCATGTCCGGCTTTTGATACAGGCTTAACAATATTATTAATATGGTATATGGGGTATGAAACCCTGGTGTTCTCTGTTTTCCTTGCGTCATCAAAATTTATTGTCCCGTCGCGGTGTACTACTACATTCTCGAGCAGTGCATCCCTTTTAATGGCATTGTAGATATCCGGTTCTTTTTCCTTGCTCAGGTGGATGCACTTGGCGTAGCATCCTCCTTCAAAATTAAAAATACCATCATCGTCCCAGCCATGCTCATCATCTCCAATAAGGGCCCTGTCAGGATCGGTAGACAGGGTTGTTTTACCTGTGCCCGACAGCCCGAAGAAGATTGCTACATCGCCTTTTTTTCCTACATTGGCCGAGCAATGCATGGCTGCAATACCCTGGAGGGGAAGATAGTAATTCATTACCGAGAATATCCCCTTCTTCATTTCGCCTCCATACCACGAACCACCAACAACCGCCATCCCCTTTGTGAGATCGAAAAATACAAAGGTATCTGAATGCAGGCCCATCTCCTTCCAGTCTGGATTGTTGGTTTTTGATGCGGTAAGAAAAACAAAATCAGGTTCAAAACCTTCCAGCTCCTCTTCCGTGGGCCTTATAAACATGTTCTTTACAAAGTGGGCCTGCCATGCTACCTCCATAATAAATCTCACCTTAAGGCGTGTGGCTTTGTTGGCACCGCAATAACAGTCTACTACGAATAACCTTTTCTCAGACAGTTGTTTTGCAGCAAGTTTGTGACAGTGATCCCATGTCTTCTGATCTATAGGCTTATTGTCCGAAACAACAGAATTATCTGTCTTCCACCATACAGTATCTTGTGTTTTTTTATCTTTTACAATGTATTTGTCCTTTGGCGATCTGCCGGTATATATACCCGTATCAACCGCAACTGCACCACTCTTGGTAACAATCCCCATCTCAAATCTTTCCAGCCCGGTTTTGGTTTCTTCAATAAATAGTTTTTCATAGCCGGGGTTATAAATTATTTCAACAGGATCAGAAATACCATAGCCTGCAAGAGCTTCTTTAGTGATCATATTAAGAGATTTTTTAGGGTTAACATTATAATATAAAAGATGTAATTGTATCAAAGGTAATAAAATCAGAAATAGTTTATTATGTTATAAGAAATGTTATCAGGCAGTGTTAAATATTTACTACCTTATTTTGAACAAAACAGGCTGTTTTGGCGTATCTATATTAAATGATAATTTTAAAAATACAGTTATGAAAAAATTAGCTTATACATTTGTAATGCAGTTTATTATTGCATTTTTTCTAACGGCTGCTCTGAGCGCCCAGGAATATATGGCATCTGTTGAATCCAGCACTGTTAAGTGGGAAGGAAAAAAAGTTGTGGCAGGGGGCCATTATGGAACGATAGATATTAAATCCGGAGAGTTTAAATTCACTGACGGAATGCTTACTGCTGCTGAAGTAGTAATGGATATGTCTACAATTGTTTCTGACGATCTTACGGGAGGTAGTAAAGAAAGACTTGAAGGTCACCTGAAGTCGGATGATTTTTTTGGTGTTGATAAATTCGCCGAATCAGGATTTGTTATGGAATCTGCCCTTAAAGCTGAGGGAGATATGTTAAAGATTAGTGGTCAGATGACTATTAAAGGAAAAACAAATCCACAGAGCTTTACAGCAAGAATTGATATGAGTAACAACACTATAGAAGGTAAAATGGAGATTGATCGCTCACTTTATGATGTAAGATTTGGTTCAGGCAAGTTCTTTGACAACCTTGGCGATAAGGCAATAAACGATATCTTTACCCTTGAATTTACGATAAAACTCGAGGATAACTGATTGCTGACAATCTAAAAAAAAAAGGCTCTCTCAAAAGTATAATACTCTTGTCATCCCGAGTTAATCGAGGGATCTAATCATCTGATAATCAGAATCCTGATTTCTCGCGTTAGCTCGAAATGACAAAGATTGAACCCTTTTGAGACAGCCTCTTTTTCTTGTTAAATCTTCTCTTACCTGATATTCGCCTGGGCAGCTGCGAGCCTGGCAATAGGTACCCTGAATGGGGAACAACTTACGTAATTCATTCCAACAGAGTGACAAAACTCAACAGATGATGGCTCTCCTCCATGCTCACCACAGATACCTACTTTCAGACCGGGATTTGAAGAACGGCCTTTTTCTGTACCCATTCTGACCAGCTGGCCAATTCCTTCCTGGTCAAGAACCTGGAAGGGGTCAGTCTTAAGAATGCCTTTTTCAATATAAACCGGCAGGAACTTTCCTGCATCATCGCGCGAGTAACCAAATCCCATCTGCGTAAGGTCGTTTGTTCCGAAGGAGAAGAACTCAGCATGCTTTCCAATTTCATCAGCTGTAAGAGCTGCTCTCGGAATCTCGATCATTGTGCCAACAAGATATTCTACTTCAATGCCTTTTTCTTCAAATACCATTTTTGCTGTTGTCCTTATAATCTCTTCCTGCATCTTATATTCCTGCACGGTGCCTATAAGTGGAACCATTATTTCAGGTCTTGCATCAATACCTTTCAGCTTAAGGTTACAGGCTGCCTCGATAATTGCTCTTGCCTGCATTTCTGTTATCTCAGGATAGGTGTTTCCAAGGCGACAGCCACGATGACCGAGCATGGGGTTGAATTCGTGAAGAGCTTCAACTTTTGCCTTTACTGCTTCAACCGAAATTCCCATCTCCTCTGCCATTTCAGCCTGGTTTTCCTCTTCATGAGGTACAAACTCGTGCAGTGGGGGATCAAGCAGGCGAATTGTAACTCCGTAGCCTGCCATGGCTTCAAGTATTCCTTCAAAATCTTCTCTCTGGTAGGGCAGTAACTTCTCAAGAGCTTTTCTCCTGTCAGTTTCTGTTTCGGCAAGTATCATTTCCCTCATTGCCTTGATCCTTTCTCCTTCAAAGAACATATGTTCTGTACGGCACAGGCCAATCCCCTTGGCGCCGAAGTTTCTTGCAATACGCGAATCATGAGGTGTATCGGCATTGGTCCTTACATCCATCCTGGTGTATTTCTCAGAAATCTCAAGTATCCTTCCAAAATCACCACCAAGCTCAGGATCAATTGTAGCTACCTTACCCTCATATACCTCTCCTGTAGAGCCGTTAAGTGAAATCCAGTCTCCTTCCCTGAACTCCGCGTTACCGGCCTTCATAGTTCTCTTTTTATAATCTATCAACACGCCACCTGCACCTGATACACAGCACTTACCCATTCCACGGGCAACAACTGCTGCATGAGAGGTCATTCCCCCGCGGGCTGTCAGAATTCCCCTTGCTATATTCATTCCTTCAAGATCTTCAGGCGATGTTTCAATCCTTACCAGAATTGAATCTGTATATTTTGATGCCTCGTCGGCAAAGAATACGATTTGCCCCGTTGCTGCCCCGGGAGATGCAGGAAGTCCCTTTGCAAGTACTTTTGCGGCCTCCATGGCCTTCTTATCAAATACAGGGTGTAAAAGTTCATCCAGTTTATTTGGTTCCTGGCGAAGAAGGGCTGTTTTTTCATCAATCTTTCCTTCGTCAAGCAGATCCATGGCTATCCTAACCATAGCTGCACCGGTACGTTTACCGTTCCTGGTCTGAAGCAGCCAGAGCTTGCCATCCTGGATTGTAAACTCAAGATCCTGCATATCTGAATAATGGTTCTCAAGAGTTCTCTGGGTATTGAAAAGTTCCTTATATACATCAGGCATAACCTCTTCAAGCGATGGAAACTCTTCTTTGCGTTCATCTTCTGTAACGCCGGCCAGTTTAGCCCATCTTTTCGAACCTTCGAGGGTAATCTGGCGGGGTGTGCGAACACCTGCCACCACATCTTCACCCTGGGCATCAATCAGGTATTCACCGTTAAAGAGGTTTTCACCTGTTCCCGCATCACGGGTAAAGGCAACGCCGGTGCCCGAGTTACTTCCCATATTGCCAAATACCATGGCCTGGACATTTACAGCAGTACCCCATTCAGCAGGTATCTGGTTAAGCTGACGATAGTATTTTGCCCTGTCGTTCATCCAGCTGTCAAAAACAGCACATACTGCACCCCATAATTGCTCCCATGGGTCGGCAGGAAAATCATGGCCGGTCTTTTCCTTTACAGCATTCTTAAACTTTGTAACAAGATTTTTAAGATCATCAACTGTAAGCTCATTATCGTTAAGTACCCCTCTTTCAAGCTTAACTTCTTCAATTATTTCTTCGAAAGGATCAACATCCTCTTTTGACTCAGGCTTTAATCCAAGAACTACATCACCATACATCTGCACAAACCTCCTGTATGAATCCCATGCAAACCTCTCATTACCGGTCCGCTTTATAAGACCCTGTACAGCATCATCGTTCATACCCAGGTTAAGCACTGTGTCCATCATACCCGGCATTGAGACCCTGGCACCCGACCTTACCGACAAAAGACATGGATTCTCCTGGCTGCCAAATTTAGTGCCCATTATTTTTTCAACATTGTCGATGGCAGCCTCAACTTCAGACTTAAGTAGCTCAACTACCTCCTCTTTTCCTTGAGTATTATACTCTGTACAAACCTCGGTTGTAATTGTAAATCCCGGAGGAACCGGTACTCCAATAAGGTTCATCTCGGCGAGATTTGCACCCTTACCACCCAGCAGGCTCTTCATCTTTGCATTACCTTCAGCTTTTTTGTCGCCGAAAGTGTAAACTCTTTTAAGCTTTGACATAATTCTATTATTTGAACAATTAAAATTTTCTTTTCAAAACAAGTCGCAAATTTAGTAAAAAAAAATTAAAATATTGATGAAAAGTTAATATTTTAGCAAAGTTGTAATATCCAGTATATCAATGATATATAAAAGATATCCTGGTGGCTTTCAAGGCTTGCCTGTTTCCGGCTTATTATTTCCTGGTATTAGAGTAAGCAGGCTATTAAAGCAGGTACTTTTACAACACTTTCTTTAACATCAATTTTTTGTAAGTTTGAGCTAATTACATTCAACAATAAATTAGATTAATACCAATCATAACCAGTATTGCTATGAATAATAAGCCCGGATATCTGTTTAGCCTCTTCCTGTTTACAGGCTTGTATTTGAATATTTCTGCACAGGATATCGATTTTAATCCTTCACTGCAAATGTGGTATAAACAGGCGGCGGGGGCCTGGGAAGAGGCGCTGCCGGTAGGCAACGGCAGGCTGGGAGCCATGGTATTCGGAAAGTTTAACGAGGAAAGGATACAGGTAAATGAAGATACCTACTGGTCGGGTGGTCCATATTCAACGGTAGTAAAGGGGGGGCATAGCTACCTTCCAGAGATTCAGAGGCTTATCTTTGAGGGAAAACCGCTGGATGCCCATAAACTGTTCGGTAGATATTTGATGGGCTACCCGGTAGAGCAGCAAAAATACCAGTCACTGGCAAATATTCACCTCTTCCTTGGAGAAGATACTGCCGTAAATAACTATTCAAGGTACCTCGATCTGGCAACAGGGATCACAGGCGTAAAATACACTCTGGGAGATGTAAACTATACAAGGGAAGTGTTTGCCTCTGCTCCGCACAATGTAATAGTAATTCGCCTGAGCTCGGATAGGCCCGGCGGGATATCACTCAGGGCACAGCTGAGGGGCTGCCGTAATATGGCCCATTCAAACTATGGTACCGACTATTTCAGGATGGACCCGCTCGACAGCAGGTCGCTTATGCTCTATGGTAAATCGGCAGACTATCTTGGCATTGAAGGCAAATTGCGGTATAAGGCAGTACTAAGGGCTGAGAGTGAGGGAGGCAATGTCAGAACAAATGGTATCGACCTGCTGGTGGAAAATGCCTCTGCCTTAACACTATACCTGGTTGCCGCCACCAACTTTATTAATTATAATGATGTTTCAGCTGATGTGGACGAACGTATAGAGAATTACCTCGAAGGCATTAAGGGTTTGAGCTATAATGATATAAAATCAGAGGCCATTAAAGATTACCAGGAACTCTTTAACAGGGTATCTCTTGAGCTTCCTGAGAGTTCCGGATCTTACCTGCCAACAGATAAAAGGATGAAGTTACTTGCTGAGCAGCCCGATCCTTCACTGGCTGCCCTTGCCTATAATTTTGGAAGGTATGTGCTGATATCCTCATCAAGACCCGGAACTCAACCGGCTAACCTGCAGGGCATCTGGAATAAAGATCAGAATCCATCGTGGGACTCAAAGTACACTACGAATATTAATACAGAAATGAACTACTGGCCCGTAGAATCAGCCAATCTCTCAGAATGTGCCGAGCCACTTATAAAGATGGTGGAAGAGCTGAGCGACCAGGGAGCAGAGGTTGCAAAAGAGCACTATGGCTGCAGAGGCTGGGTCTTCCATCAGAATACTGACCTGTGGCGGGTGGCAGCTCCCATGGACGGACCTACCTGGGGTACATTTACAACAGGAGGAGCATGGTTATGTACCCACCTATGGGAACATTATCTTTATAACCCGGACCGCGATTACCTGGAAAGAATCTATCCCCTGCTTAAAGGATCGGTAGATTTCTTTATGGATTTCCTGATTGAACATCCCAATGGAAAATGGCTGGTAACAAATCCGTCAAACTCACCTGAGAATCCGCCCGAGGGAGAGGGATACAGGTACTTCTATGACGAGGTGACAGGGATGTATTACTTTACTACAATATGTTATGGCTCCTCTATTGATATGCAAATTATAAACGACCTGTTCAAGTATTACTCCCAGGCAGCTTCTATAACCGGAAGGGATGAAGAGTATGCCGTGGAGGTTGACAGGGCCCGTAAGAAACTTGTTCCACCTGCTATAGGAAAAGATGGCAGCCTGCAGGAGTGGACCGAGGATTATGGGCAGCTCGAAGAAAAGCACAGGCATTTTTCTCATATGTACGGCCTTTATCCGGGCACTGTTATTTCAGCACGCAGAACCCCTGAATTAATTGATGCCTGCAAAGCAGTTCTGGAACAAAGAGGCGACGGGGGGACCGGATTTTCCAGGGGGTGGAAGATGGCCCTGTGGTCGCGCCTCTATGATGGAGAAAGAGCTAATAAAATATTTAAGGGATATATAAATGAACAGGCCTATCCGCAGTTATTTGCAAAATGCTACACCCCCCTGCAGGTCGATGGAACCCTGGGTGTTACAGCCGGTATAACTGAAATGCTGCTTCATTCTCACGAAGCTTATATAGAATTACTCCCGGCCCTGCCCGGCGAATGGAATAAGGGTGAGTTTAGGGGTGTAAGGGCACGTGGTGGATTTGAACTTTCATTTTCATGGGAAAAAGCAAAGGTTAAATCGCTTGAAGTTCTCTCTTTGAAAGGGGAGGAGTGCAGGATAAAGAACACTGATATAATAAAAATAAGTTGCGAAGGCCGGCGAACCAGGTTTACCGCTGACGCTAAGGGTATTGTAAGCTTCAGTACATCAGCCGGGAAAAACTATAAGATTGAATTTAAAGATAATAAATAAGACTATGAAAGAGATTTTAAGATCCCTGGCAGTAACACTGGTACTTGTTGTTTTTATTGCACCTGCAGTTCAAAGCCAGGCAAATGATGAATTATTACTTGAAGACATTTATAAGAATGGAGTATACAGGCAGGACGGATACGGGCCTGTGAGATGGATGAAGGACAGCAAAGCTTATTCCACGCTTGAACGTAACAATGATGTGGGAGCTTTTGATATCGTTAAGTATGATGCTGCAAGTGGTAAAAGGTCAGTGCTGGTTCCATCTTCAATGTTGATCCCGGAAGGAGAAAATGCACCCCTGCCGGTTCGGGATTATTTTTGGTCGGAAGACAACTCAAAGATGTTGATCTTTACAAATACAAGAAAGGTCTGGCGTTATCATACACGTGGAGATTACTGGGTTCTGGATTTTAAGACAGGCAAGCTTACAAGGCTTGGAAAAGAGCTTGAGAGAACAAGCATGATGTTTGCCAAATTCTCGCCAGGGGCCGACAGGGTTGCCTATGTTAGTAATCTCAATATCTATGTCGAGGACCTGGCAACTGGCACCGTAAACCAGATAACTTTTGACGGAGGTGATAATATTATTAATGGCACGTTTGACTGGGTCTACGAAGAGGAACTTGACTGCAGGGATGGTTTCAGGTGGAGCCCGGACGGCAAAAACATTGCTTACTGGCAGTCTGATACCGAAGGAACAGGAATCTTCTATATGATAAATAATGTTGATTCCGTTTATTCTGTTCCGATACCTCTGCCATATCCGAAAGCAGGAACTTTAAATTCAGCAGTAAAGGTGGGAGTTGTATCTGCTGATGGTGGAGAAACAAGGTGGTTTGATGTACCGGGCGACCCAAGAAATAATTACCTGGCCAGGATGGAATTTATTCCTAATTCAAATGAAGTAATGATCCAGCAATTAAACCGAAAGCAAAATACAAATACGGTCTGGATAGCCAATGTTCTGAATATGAAGCTGGATAATATTCTTACTGACAGGGATGAAGCATTTCTTGATATCCATGATAATATTATGTGGCTCGATAATGAAAAGTATTTTACCTGGACGAGCGAAATGGATGGATGGCTGCATCTTTACAGGGTCTCGAAAGATGGCAAAAGCAAAGAACTTATAACAAAAGGGGATTTTGATGTGGTAGGTATTAATTGCATTGATCCGGCCGGAGGCTACGTTTACTATATTGCATCACCTAATAACGCAACCGAAAGATACCTGTACAGAAGCAGCATAGATGGAAAGGGAAAGGCAGAACTGGTATCGCCTTCATCAATGGCTGGACAACACTCATACCAGATATCTGCTGACGCTAAATGGGCCATACATACTTTCCAGAATGTTACTACCCCGAACAGGATAGCACTTGTTGAGCTGAAAGGGCATAAAGAGAGGAGGCTCCTTGTAAGCAACAGCGAGGCCAAAGAGAGATATGATAAACTGGGATTATCTCCAAAAGAATTCTTTAAAGTAGATATTGGACCTGCAGAGCTTGACGGCTGGATGATAAAACCAAAGAACTTTGATCCTTCAAAAAAATATCCCCTGATAATTTATATCTACGGCGAGCCTGCCGGGGCAACGGTACAGAATAACTGGGGCGGCGGCGACCTGTGGCACCAGTACTTATCTCAGAAGGGCTACCTGGTAATGAGTATTGATCCCAGGGGGACCCGCAGCCCGAAAGGAAGGGAATGGCGTAAGGTTATTTACAGGAAAATAGGAATAGTTGCCACCGAAGATCATGCAGCCGCAGTAAGGAAAGTGCTTGAAACATATCCCTATATTGACGGAGACAGGATAGGAATCCATGGTTGGAGTGGGGGAGGACAGATGACCCTGAATTGCATGTTCAGGTATCCCGAACTTTATAAGGTTGGTATAGCAGTGGCCTTTGTCTCTGACCAGAGGAACTATGATACTATCTACCAGGAAAGGTATATGAGCACTCCGCAGGATAACCCCGAAGGATACAGGGACGGATCTCCGGTTAACCATGCGCATAAGCTTGAGGGTAAATTACTTATAATGCATGGCACCGGCGATGATAATGTTCATTATGCAAGTTTTGAGATGCTTACCAACGAGCTGATTAAGCATAATAAACTCTTTAACCAGATGATATACCCTATGAGATCGCACGGAATTTCCGAGCGCGAAAATACCTCATACCACCTCAGGCAGACCATGGAAAAATTCTGGCTTGAAAACCTTAAGCCGGGTCCGCTGGAATAAGTGCGAAAAACTTTATTTATAACTCCGGGCTGCTTTGGTTTTTTCCGGGTACCTTGTCTTCTGAATCTATAGATGTAATGAGGATTAGGTGCTTTACCCGTGACCATCTGTTAATTCAAAGGGTTTTTCTTCAATCCTGGACTATTTTTGTAATACCCTTACAAGAATATTTAAAGCTAATGTAGTAAATACCAGGAATAATGATACTGCAATAAATGAAACTCCGATACTGTATAAGTCGGCCAGTACACCAAAAAGAAGAGCAAGAAATGCAGTGATAATAGTTTTAAGCAATGACTGGGCAGATAGTACTGATGCCAGGATATCATTCGGTACACGATCTGCTACAAAGCCGGTTAGTATCGGTTTTCTTATGTTTTCGATGACAAAGATTCCAACAAAAAAAAGCAGGCTGATCAGCCATAATTCCAGTACAGATGCCAGTCCGCATGCAAGGCCCAGGCCGAACCCGGTAATCAGGCTTATTAATGGGATATTTCCCCTCTTTCCCTTTGCATACCTGTATGATACCTTTGATGCCCTTGAAGTTAAGAGGTATATAAAAAAGTATATCAGGCCAATTACAAGTCCGTTCTTCTTTTCCTGTTCAATACCGTTTAATACCGGGATAATAAGAGCTATACTCACCATAAGAGGTTGTATATAATCCTTTACAGCTTTAAGATAGGCTGAATGCAGGGCTGAAGTATTTAAGAGCCTTAAAACTCCTGGCTCCCTGATTGTTCTGAAAAAGGATTTAATAGTAATAATAAATCCTTCGCTCGATTTATTTTCGGGTGTTTTACGTGAATAATTCAGACTCCCCGGATAAGTAAGAATAAGCAAAAAGTTAATAAAATACGGAATAATGGAATAAATAAAAATGCTGCGGTAATTGCCACTGTAAAAAACAATAAAACCGGCAATCAGTGAAGACAGAGCTGAACCTGCCTGTGCCCAGGAGCGCGTATGCCCGTAGTACGATATCTTCTGTTCTCCCTGCCCGGTAAGTTCAAGGTAATCCATTATCATTCCTTTATGTGTCCCCGACCTGAATGCATCGGCGATACCGTAGATGATAAAGGCCGCAAGAAACAGCATGAAACTTTGAGAAAAATAAAAAATACAGAACGAAAGGATATAGATAAACAGTGACGCAGCCAGTGAATTTCTTCTTCCCAGTGTATCTGCTATAATTCCGGAAGGCACTTCCAGTATATTTATTATTATCTCGCGAACTGCATACAGGACTCCTACCTGGGTATATGGTATGCCCTGTTCAACCAGGAACAGGATAATAAAGGCATCAAAGAAACGCAGGTTTTTTAAAAAACCGTACGAACTGAATTTTCTGTACTGCCTGTCTCTGATTATTTCACTCATAGATATTTTCTCCCGGTAAAATGAGAATAAGCGAAAACAGGAAAATGCTTTTTTATTCCTTTATCCTGTAGAAGAGTCCTCTTTCCTGGCTAACTCTTTCTATCTTCTTTTCATTCTCCAGGGTATCAAGGTATTTATTTATTTCGGAAATATGAAGCCCCAGTATCCTGGCCATATCATCCAGTGTACATGGCCTTCTTACAATTGTCTCCAGTATGGCTGTTTCAATATCTTTTCGGAACGATTTAACCTTCTTCCTGGCCGGAGCCGAGGCAATTATTTCAACATTGTCAAGCTTCCAGTAATCTGCAACCTCCTGCAATTCTTCCCTTGTAGCACCGGTAAGTCCCTCAACAGTACCCGGCCTGTCGAGGGTATTTAATTGTACTGAATCGGGCCCTATCTGCTGAATCACCTTCTTCAGCTCATCAAGTTCCGCTGTGCTGTTATTATAGCCTGGAAGGATAAAAACCTCAAGCCAGACTTTTCCTTTAAACTCCCTGCAAAACTTAATTAATCCATCCGTATATTTTCTTACAACCAGGTCAGGATGGGGCCGGTTTATTTTTTTGAATACTTCATCAGTAGCAGCATCCAGGGATGGAAGTACCACATCTGCCTTCATCAGGGCCTTCCTTACATCCTGCTTGTAGAACATAGTGCCATTAGTAAGCACAGCTACCGGTATAGAGGGCCTTTTACTCTTAATATAGTCAAGTATTTCGCCTATATAAAGGTTTAATGAAGGCTCTCCTGACCCCGAAAAGGTAATGTAATCAGGATCAGGATTATTGCCGAAGTAATGATCCAGTTCTTCCCTGACCTTGTCAAGCTTAATATATTCAAGCCTTTCAGTAGTAAGTTTTGTTGTTTTACCTACCTCACAGTAAACACAATCCAGGGAGCATACTTTCTTCGGAACCAGGTCAACTCCCAGTGACATGCCCAGTCGCCTCGACGGCACAGGGCCGAACAGGTATTTATACATTTATATAGATCCGTTTTTTAATAAATCAAACCAGGTCAAAGCGATCCAGGTTCATTACCTTGTTCCATGCTTTTGCAAAATCCTTTACAAATTTTTCGCGGGCATCAGAACTTCCATAAACCTCAGAAAGTGCCCGGAGCTCTGAATTTGAACCAAAAACGAGATCTACCCTTGTTCCGGTCCATACCGGTTTACCTGTAAGTCGATCAATACCTTTATAAACATCATCCGATCCTGAGTCCCGTTTCCATTCAATATTCATATCAAGCAGGTTTACAAAGAAGTCGTTGCTGAGTACACCCGGTTTTTTTGTAAAAACACCCTTTCCTGATTTATCATAGTTGGTGTTTAATACACGCATCCCACCTAGCAGAACCGTCATTTCAGGAGCAGTAAGCGTGAGCAGCTGAGCCTTGTCTATCAGCATTTCTTCAGGCTTAACTGTATACTTTGCTTTTACGTAGTTACGAAAACCATCAGCTTCCGGTTCCAGCACTGCAAACGACTCAATATCTGTTTGTTCCGTGGAGGCATCCATACGGCCGGGTATAAAGGGAACGCTAAGATCAGTACCACCTTCTTTAGCAGCCTTCTCCACAGCAGCGCAACCTGCAAGTACAATCAGGTCTGCCATGGAAACCTTTTTGCCATCCGTCCGGTTCTTATTAAAATCCTTTTGAATATTTTCGAGCTTATCAAGCACTTTCTTTAGCTGTGCAGGATTGTTTACCTCCCATTTGTTCTGAGGTGCAAGACGAACCCTGGCGCCGTTGGCACCGCCTCTTTTATCCGACCCGCGGAAAGTAGATGCCGATGCCCATGCTGCAGATACTAGCTCCGATACTGAAAGACCTGATTTCAGAACTTTTGTTTTTAATTCTACTATGTCCTTTTCATCTATCAATTTATGATCAGGGGCAGGTATTGGATCCTGCCATATAAGATCTTCTGCTGGCACTTCAGGACCCAGGTAGCATGCCTTTGGCCCCATATCACGGTGTGTAAGTTTAAACCATGCCCGGGCAAATGCATCAGCAAACTCCAGGGGATGCTCATAAAAACGTCTTGATATTTTTTCATATGCCGGATCGAAACGCAGCGACAGATCTGTTGTAAGCATAGTAGGAAGATGCTTCTTCGACGGATCGTGGGCATCAGGTATTACTTTATCAGCATTCTTTGCCTGCCACTGGTATGCTCCCGCCGGGCTTTTTACCAGCTCCCATTCATACCTGAATAAGTTTTCGAAAAAGTAGTAGCTCCATTTGGCAGGCGTCTGAGTCCATGTAACTTCTATACCACTTGTTATTGTATCGCCTGCTTTTCCTGTTCCGTGTGTACTTCGCCAGCCAAGTCCCTGCTCCTCAATGCCTGCAGCTTCAGGCTCCGGGCCTACATGTGCTGTATCTCCTGCTCCATGTGTCTTTCCAAAGGTGTGCCCCCCTGCAATAAGTGCTACAGTTTCTTCATCATTCATTGCCATTCGTGCAAAAGTCTCACGAATGTCTTTAGCGGCAGCCAGAGGATCGGGCTTACCGCCGGGCCCTTCCGGGTTTACATAAATAAGTCCCATCTGAACTGCGGCAAGCGGGTTGTCCAGGTCCTTTTCTTCTGTGTAGCGTTCACTGTCAGCCAGCCATTCAGACTCTTCTCCCCAGTTCACATCTTCTTCCGGCTCCCATACATCTTCACGTCCGCCTCCAAACCCAAAGGTCTTAAAGCCCATCGATTCCAGGGCTACGTTACCGGTCAGGATCATTAGATCTGCCCAGGATATTTTCCTGCCATATTTCTGTTTTATTGGCCATAACAGTCTGCGGGCCTTATCAAGGTTAACATTGTCAGGCCAGCTGTTAAGTGGTGCAAAGCGTTGCTGTCCGCCACCTGCTCCCCCACGGCCATCACCAGTTCTGTATGTGCCTGCGCTATGCCATGCCATCCGGATAAATAATGGTCCGTAATGGCCAAAATCAGCCGGCCACCAGTCCTGCGAATCAGTCATTAGTTTGTGCAGGTCGTTTTTAATGGCCTTCAGATCAAGGCTTTTAAATTCTTCAGCGTAATTAAATTCATCGCCCATCGGGTTCGATAAGGCAGAATGCTGGCGTAATATGTTCAGCTTCAGCTGGTTTGGCCACCAGTCAGGGTTCTTTGTTCCTCCTGTTCCAACACTGTGCTTGCTGGTCGCTCCCGTAACGGGACATTTGCTTATTTTTTCCGATTTGTTTCCCATAGTATAGTAGTTATATTATATCTGCTTAACAACTAAATCCCAGGTTTAGTTTCAAAAATCAAGATACAAATATTTCTGCATTATTGAACCTGTTCTTCTTTAAATCATGAAAGATCAGGTATCCTGCCTATTCCAGGCTAACATCGAGATAAACCGAGTAACGTCCGTATGTC
Source organism: Marinilabiliaceae bacterium (assembly GCA_036350795.1). Lineage (GTDB taxonomy): Bacteria > Bacteroidota > Bacteroidia > Bacteroidales > VadinHA17 > JAUVKT01. The sequence continues at coordinate 8,508 of JAZBNV010000094.1, read as the reverse complement.
TCAAAGAACGGTTTGAAAATTATACCGTCAATATTAAACTCCAACTTCCCCGGATCGCCAGAGATCGATTTGCTGATATCTTCTGCATTTAAAACTATCTTTCTCCATTCGGTAAGTGCCTCTGTCTCCTGTGCTGCAAGTAATACCGGGCCATAGAACAGGCTTGCAATATTTTGCTGATCCATTACCGGTTCAAGGTAAAAATGAAAGGGCATTTTTAACTCAACCGTATCGCCGTTTTTCCATTTGCGGCTTAAAGTAAGATAGCTACCCGGAACTGCATCAACTTTTTGAGTCTTGCCATTAATCTTCACAAAGAATCCTTTTGTGGCCCAGTGAGGCACGCGAACATTAAGGTCGAATTTGCCCTTACCTTCAATAGTTAATAAGGTGTGGTCTTCTTTTGGGAAAGAGGTAGCCTGCCTTACAGTTATTTTTCTTTCTGTCCAATCCAGTGTTGAAGGAACATAAAGGTTTACATATAAGGCCTGGTTGTCGGCACTCCTTAGATATATTGTGTTTTGTAGTTTTGTACTGCTCTCCAGCGCTGTCCCGTTACAACAAGTAAAACCTGTCATATTGGGGTTGCCAAATTGTTTCATGGAGCCCATCCTCAGCGGAACATGGTATGTATTTCCAGGTGTGTCTTCATCAACAGAAGCAAGAATGTGATTGTATAGTCCACGCTCATAATAATCCATTAACTCCCCTCTCTGATCAAAGAGGAAAAGATTCCTGGTCAGTTTAAGCATATTGTAGGTTGCGCAGGTTTCATTCTGTCCGCCGGCATTGAAGCCATTTTTATAAAGTGTTCCGGGTTCGGCTGTAAAACACTCAGAATTATTTGGGTTACGTGCTCCTGCAACTCCTCCTATGCTATACATATAATCATTGGTTGCCATATTCCAGAAATTATCAGCAATATGGAAATAGTCCGGGTCGTTGTTATCCCGGTAGGTCTCAATGGCCCCGATAATTTGTGGTATATGCTGGTTGGCATGCAGGCTTCGGAACATATCTACATTCCTTGCCAGACCGTGAGAATGTTCAGCATCACCAAAGAATACCCTGATATTATCAAATAATTGTGCAGTTTCCATGTACCGAGGCTCCTGTGTCAGGCGATATAGCCTGGCCATTGCTTCGTTCATCCCTCCAAACTCGCCTGCGATATATGTGTTCCACATACTTATCAGTGTGTCTTGTGGAACCCTTCTCAATCTGGCATAAACCCAGTCTCCCATTCCTTTTACAATATCGAGCGCCTTCTGGTTACCACTCAATTCATAAATATCCATCAATCCTGCCAGGATCTTATGGAGGGTATAGTAGGGTGCCCAGACCTGGGTATCACTTCCTCCATAGTTAGCTCCGTGTTCCAGCATTATAAACTGATCAGGCGGATAGGCACTTATAAAACCTTCACCCCAGTTCCAGTAGTCTGTTCTTATGCCTTCTTCGCTGAGATCTGAACTATAAGCCTGTTTTCCTTCGCCCGGGGGTACGGCTGTCGGATCTGATACATATTTGCCTCCTGCTTTTTGAGGCTTTCCTGACATCTTTGATAAGTCGTACAGCGTATTTACCATATACTCCATCTTTTCAGCAAAATTTTCCCGGATTGCTGCATCATATGAAGTACCTGCATAAGCCTGGGCAATAGCAGTAAGATAATGACCTGTAGCATGGCCGCGTAATTTTGTTGTCTGGCTATCCCATCCCCTTAATGGCTCAGCTCCTTCAGGTTGTACCTGCCCGAAGGCATTACGAAACATATATAGAAAATTGTCCGGATTTGTGCCGGCAAGGCCCTTTAAAAATTTATCACGGTTCTCAATAAATTTTGTTTTATTATTATAAGTATCAGTGTTTAAGCGAACCTGGTCAAGATTAAATGCTTCAAGTGTCCGGGCCGGAGCAGAAGGTTCTCTGGCATCTGTAACCGTGACGTAAGCTAAGGGGTGCAGATCTGTACCGGCAACCCTTCCCGTAACTGTATAGGTACCCGGTGCAAGCACCTGGCTGTTATCTTCAGGTGCCGGCCACAGAACCCTTACATCAGGACCATTGAAATTATTGCTGTAAATGCCTTTTACATGGCGGGGCAACCTGGGAAGATTTCCTGCCATGGTCTCCACCTTAATATCCGGAACACTGATGAGATATTGATTATACAGCTGGGGTTTTGTGTCGGGAAATTCCGGCAGGTTTGGTACTGGCTGTCGCCTTCTGTTGTTGCCTGCCTCACCTCCGCTTCCCCGATTCTTATAAATCGTTGCAATCTGATCTCCGGTCAATGAAATCCTGTAAATCCTGAAATCATAAATACTGGCATCCAAAGAGCTGTAATCTGGTGTTATTGATTTGCCAATATAAAGCTTATTATTATCCGGATTATTATCAAATAACTCTTCTAACTCCACGCTAACATTTTTTGCTTCACTTCCGGCCACACCGTTTATATAGTTAGTTAATGTTTTGGATGCAGCATTAAAAACAATAGCTATATGATTCCATTTGTTTATTTCAACTGATTGTGAAACGCTGAGATATTTATTCGATTTATCCAGTATCCGGGTCTCAATTACTTCTTTGTCTTCGCTTCCGGCTAAAACAGTAGAAAGATGTGATTCACTGCTTTTCCCAAAATCAAATAATACCTGTCCGCTCTTTGCTGAACGCAGGTAGAACCATCCGCTGATACTGAGCGATTCTTCTCCTGTTACCGCTTCACCGGGGATTGAAATATATCCTTCGCCATCTTCGGGCAATGAAAGTACCCTGCGAAACAATTCATCGTTTACGAAATTAACATCAGATCCCTGGATGCTGCCATTTAAATTATTTCGCGACCTGTCATTAGCATCCCTTGAAAAGGGGTAACGGGCAATTAATGCTGTTTCTCCAATCCCGTCCAGAATCTGATCTCCGCCCTGTGCTGATAATGAGCCTGTTCCAAGCGTGCAGAAAAATATGATTAATCCGGGTAAGATACTGTAGGTTTTCATAATTGTTTTTATTTTGTTTTCAATATATGAAGTGTAATAACAACACTTATCAATATGTAAATTAAGCAAGATATTTTGAAAGTTCCAGAGAAAGTGCTAAAAAATCTATATAAAATTTTTATATACGGGTTTTCTTATTGATTTTGAGTCAGAAATTTTCCTGGTTGATGGCAGCACTTACTTTACTTTATCCTTTATATACAGCAAAGTCTTTTTGAGTAAGGTGCTTTTCCCTCCGGTCATCCATAAAATCAGGTGGTAGGAGAGTAGCGACTTCAAAGTAAAGAATTCCTTAAAATGCATGCCGTCCCGCCTGTCATCATCAAGCTTCTGGTAAAGGGCGAAATTTCTGAAGGCTGTGGGTAACTTTTTATAGTCAGTTCTGTTTGTCTTTATAAATTTCATTAGCAATCGGGTGCTTCTCATCCAGGTATCATGCAGTAAGATATATCCTTCTTCTTCGAGCAATAAATCAGCATAATAGAAATCAATAAATTCACCATCAAATTTATGGTCTCCATCTATAAAAACAAATTCAAACTTCTCTCCCTTTTTAAGCAGCATTGGCAATACATTATGAGAATAATCCTCGTATAATTCCAGCTTGTTTTCAAAACCGAGAGCCTTTATATTTTTTATACCCAGCCGCCCGTATTTATCCTGGAATGGATCTATTGCAATATGCCTGCTGCCGCTTGCAGCAATTATATATGAAGCCGACTTTCCATATGCAAATCCGGTCTCCAGGGTTTTTACGATACTTTTTGAATTTATAAAATCATATATAAATCCTGCTTCGTTATCCTTAACAGGCGTTGAAAGGTCTTCCTGTGGTATTTCCAGTCTTGCCGCTATCTCTTCTGGTTTCATAATGAGAATTCAGTTTATATCCTGGTCTCAGTCCCCGCTTACTCAATTATTTGTTGCTGCCTTATCAGCTCTTTTCTTAGCTGATGGTATTCCAATTCCTGAACAGCTTTTCCTTCATCAATACTTATGCAGGCAATAATTGATGAACTCTGACCAAGAATCATAAAAACCGGTTCCATACGAATCGATCCAAATGCTATATGTGATGCACTGAGGCATACCGGCACCAGCAGGTTAGAACACTCATCTATCTTTGGTACAAGAGACCTGTAGCTTACCGGGAAGGGTGCTTTAACATGAGCTTCAACATTTCCCTCATTCGATACGTAGCCCATGTTATTAACATAACGTTTTACATGGTGCGAATCCATGCCGTAGGCAGCCATCCCAACCGGGTCTTCAGCAACTTCAATTCCTTCGCAGTTTTTCTGAGTCATTACATAATCGCTTATCATACGACGGGCTTCTCTAATGTACAGTTGCTGCTGCCAGCCATCTTCCCGTTCATATTCGTCCCTGCAAGTTCCCCATTGCGACACCTTTTCTCTTACCTGTTCAGGAATCCGGGGATGGTAGGCCAGTGTCCACATTAATCCTTGCTGGTAATGAAGATGATGCTTTGTAATTCTTTCCCTCTCTTCGTAGGAAGCCTCAGGGTAATCCCAGTTCTGTCCTATAAAGTCTGTTGAAAATCCTTTTTGGTTATTGGAATCTGTCTTGCGATTGGGCATGGCAGAGTTAATCCAGGGAATAAGGGGATCGCCGTAAGAATACATTTCTTCCAGCGGACCGCTTGCTGCTTCATAATTCCGGAAAAGCAGCTCATAATCCAGCTCATCATAGTTTTCCGGTTTCGCAAAGGGGATTCGGTTTTCGGGATGGTCTGTCAGGGTCATTCTGAAGCAGTAAGCCTGGATTCCCTTGTCGCCATTACCTTCGGTACCCGGGCCGCCTGCAGAAATAAACGGAAGCAGCCCGCTTGATGGATCACCTTTTATAATATATGGATCCACTCCATCTATGAAATTGTGATGCACACTGTTATGGGAAATCGTCCCGAGCAGTGTTTTACCATAATCGCTGGTTTGGATACCGTTTAATGATTCGCCGTAATGTGAATTAGCTTCCCTGCCAACAGTATAGGAAACTCCGGCGGCTGCCATAAGATCACCCTCATAAGTTGCATCAATAAACATTTTTCCATAGTAGCTGGCACCCGATTCCATCGAGATTGAGCTTATGGCACTGGCAGTCTTTGATACTCCGCCTGTCCTGTTAAGCTTCTGGTTATATACTACTTCAATGCCGGCATCATTAATCATATTAAGATATACCTTCAGGGCAGCAGAGGGCTCAAATGTCCACATGGAGTCTTCGTATTTTCCCGAACGTGTCTGACCTCCATCCTTATAGTCTTCCCTTGATTGCCATATCCAGTTTGCCGGATCATCGTAATAACTTTTAATATTTCTGTAAAACTCCCGGGCAATACCTCCAATAACCTGCTTATTGCCAATATCCGTTTGCCCAAGGCCGCCCGTTGTGAGACCACCCAGGCGATTGCCTGGTTCAATAAGCACTACAGATTTACCAAGCCTGGAGGCCTGGATGGCAGCAGATATACCTGCCGGGGTTCCTCCATAAATAATAAGATCTGCAGAATACTTATCATTGTTTTTGCATCCGGCTGCCAGGGCAACTAAAAGAGTAAGTGGAAGTATTACTAATAAAATAAATGCAGGTTTCATATAAGTATTATTCTATTTGTTTCTTATCTGTGATACTCCTTATCCAGCTCAGTCCTCCGGTACAAATGCGAAGGAGGAGACTGTCCGGCCAATCGAAAGACCGTGCAGCACTTCTTTGCCCGGCAAAATTCTGCATAGCCATGTGGGCCATGTAAATATACCACCTTATTTATCAATTTATTTCTTCGATATTGCCTTTACCGGAATAGGAATTCTTATTATTAACGAATGTCTTGTAATTTCCCTGGCCTCATTTGAGCTTATCAGGGGCTGCTGATACCGATACCCGACAAAACCAAAAAGTGCAAAAATTATCTCTCCCGACAAACGTACATCAGTTCCGGTATTGTTAGATCTTGTTTCAACCTTATAATACTGCTGTGAAGAGATTCCAAATAATACTCCGGGTAAACTGCCAAAATAATATCCAATAGAAGTAAGAGGTGACGAATATGTGTGTTTGCTCCAGGTAATTCCTGCATTCAGATTGAATGCATGCCAGTATTCGCTTTCTATACCTCTTGTTTTTTCCATAAATACTGAAGGACCTGCAACAATAGCACTTGTTGAGCCGGAAAACGAATAATCAGCATTAATACCCCACTTAAGGGTGTATAGTCCTTTTTCCTGGCAAATACCTGCCTGTGTTAGACAAAACAAAGCTGTAAGGGCAATAAATCTTCTCATTTATTTATTCTGTTAAAGCCTTATCCATAAGTATCTTCATTATCATAATAACTTAATGTTTCCAGGCTGTTTATACGCGGGGTTTTAGTTACTATATTATCGACAAAAACATTAAGGCAGTCGCAAAATCCAATATGCCATGTAAAATTGCAAAGTAAATGAATAGCGAAGGCCGGTAATAGATTGACACTCCAATTAATACAGCGAAAGGTAAAAATACAAGTGCACGATACAAAATAAAATTCAAATCAGGTATAAATGGCAGAGTGCAATGCTGAACAGAGAGAAATACTATAGGTAAAAAAACTGCCAGGAATTTAAATTTTAGCTGCTTCTTGAGTCTCGGCATAATGTATACAAAATAGGTGGCCAGTTCTGCAAATGCAATTGATATGGGGAAAGCCACAAGTAATATATACACCAGCCATCTTTCAATAGGTCCAAACATCATATCTGTTGGTATATCCGGGTTGCCCCATATCATTATGCTCAGGAAATAGCCCGGGACAATAACTACAGGTACTGACACAAGTGCCAGGCCTGTGAAGATTAAAATGTCTTTTCTGAAACCCTCCCTGTTAAATGAAAAAATATTAAAGTATTTATGCCCCTCACGCCTGAACAGGACGATCAATAGCGTTATACTGACAATATTTGTAAATGTGGCTGTAAGCATCCAGTATTTTTCAGAGGCTTCCCACGAATTGATAAGTAAGGCAATCAGTGCCTGGAAAACCAGGAATAAAGCAAGTCTGCTTACGAGTAAAAGAAAAGTACCTGTAAGTGAAGGTGTGGATGTCTGTCTGATTGCATATAAGGTCATAAGGCTAAGTTAGATGATTAATGATTACAGGATAATGTTATTGATTGGTTTCATCATCCCGGTTTTCCTTTGCTTTGAAATCCGCATTCAAAACACTCGGATCGGTGAACACATATGACTGATCCACACTGTGGACAGGATCTTCTTTCGGTTTCGAAAGCAAGAAACTCTTCGATCCCTTTTTCCTTTATCATCGACAGGTTATCGAAGAAACTTGTATTATACCTGGTCCTGTATCTTTTGTCCAGCGCTTTTAGTCTTGGGCAGGGATATTTCGGACATTCGTAACAGAACTTCGACTCTGTTTCCCTAAGATGCTCACACCTTATAATTATGCATTGTCTGCAGTATCCTGGTTTTGCAGGGTCATAGGTTCTGCAGCCCGGGCAGTGGTTCTTATTTCTCATGAAACCCAGGCATGATCCGCAATTCATTCCGCAGGGAGCAATCATCTCTTCATTAAACACGATCGCAGTTTTGTACTTCCTATTATCAGATGCCTTTTGCATTATTCTAATACCTTTATTTTGGGCAGTAATTTATATAGATGCTCTTAAAATAGAGCAGTTTGTAAAGTCTTTTAACAATCAGTCTGACCGAAGGGATAGCAGTCCGGACTTTGTCATCCGTAAATTTATCGAAGGATGAGCTCATCGAAGCTCGCAGAGCGGGGTGAGATAATTGAATATACTGCATGTTGTGCTTTCGTGCTTTGTTATAATATTAATCTGTTTTGTTATTTATTAAATGTCCGCTTTTTATAGTTTCAAGCAGGAGATTCATAAACCGGGATGCAGGTGCACCATCTACAATATTATGGTCAAATGATGCTGTCAGACAAAGATGTTCTCTTGAAACAAATTTTCCATTTATTTCCACCACTTTGCTTCCAATACTCCCCACAGTCAGTAAAACTGTCGCACTTCCATGTGGTATAAACCACACAGCTTCTTTACTATACATCCCAACAGAAGTCACGGCCACTTTGCCATAACTTTTCGACATTCTTATATTCCTGTCAGCAATCCGTATAAATGTTTTTAGTAAAAATGTCGGAATCAGATTAAACCAGGTCTTTCCTGACAGACTTCCAAGTTTATCACTTACCTGTTCTTTTGCTGACACAACCACTGCTCGTCTGTTTATTGTCAGCGCTAAAGTTTTATACCCCTTATCTTTACTCATTTTATTCCGTTTTTATTATAGCGTAGTGGTCTCCCGGTATAAACACAAGGTTTTTGTGTAAGTATAGCAGCCGACTGTGTGGCACTCTCCTGTGTAGTTAGAAAAAGCTTGAAATGGGCGCAAGCCTTGAAATCACAAATATATGGGCTATTATTCTTATACATTGTCAGCAATTGCTGGTTTTTCG
>JAZBNV010000093.1:0-7153 GCA_036350795.1 Marinilabiliaceae bacterium | reverse complement strand
GGCTGTCTCAAAAGTATAATATACTTGTCATCCCGAGTTAATCGAGGGATCTAATCATCTGATAATCAAAACCCTGATTTCTCGCATTAGCTCGAAATGACAAAGATTGTGCCCTTTTGAGACAGCCTCTTATTTTATGTAAGTTAAAATATATATTATTATAAATCAAGTATTCTTGAGATATCAATAAAACCAGTTTTGAAATTATTATTCTGCAATAATACTTTAGATACTGCTTTCCCTGATTTTTTTACCTTTGAAATATTAAACCATAGATATGAGACGAAAAGACCGCGAAATAAATGATATTAATAGAATAGAAGAAATCATTGGCCGCTCCGATGTTTGCAGGCTGGCAATGTGCGATGGTACTACTCCGTATATGGTGGCAATGAATTTCGGGTATATGAGAGGGGAATCATCACGCCTGTATTTTCACTGTGCCACGGCAGGGAAGAAGCTCGATATTATCAGGAAGAACAATAATGTGTTTTTCCAGTTCGACACCGACCATAAACTTGTTTCTGCCGGGGAGGCCTGCGACTTTACTATGAAGTACAGCAGTGTAACGGGCAGTGGAAAGATTTATATTGTTGATAAGGAAGAAGAACGTATCAAAGGCCTTAACGTTCTTATGAAACAATACTCGGGGAAAGATGATTACGCCTTTAAGCCCGGGCTTATGAAAAACACTCTTATCCTGAGAATTGATATTGAGGAGATGATTGGAAAAGTGGTATAAAAAGTAAGAACGCGATGCATCGCGTTCTTACAATACTTATAAGCTTGTTTATATTACTCTATCCTCAGGGTTTCAGCCGGGTTGGAACGACCAGCCCTGAACGACTGGAAACTTACAGCTATTGCTGCTACCAATAATGAAACCAGTGTTACGATAACAAAAATACCAATACTTACACCGCTCCTGTAGGGGAAATCGCGCAGCCAGCTGTTGATATAGAGGTAAGCCAGGGGTAAGCCAAAAACAAGTGCAATTCCCACCAGTGTAATAAATTCAACAGTAAGCCTGCTCACAACACCCGAAACGGATGCACCCATAACCTTTCTTATCCCAATTTCCCTGCTTTTTTGCTCGGCAATAAAGGACGATAATCCATAAAGTCCCATTGCCGCAAGAAGGATAGCCAGTATGGTAAAATATTTAAACAGGTCGCCCATTCGTGTCTCTGCCCTGTACATATTTTCCACTTCGTCGGCAATAAAGCTGTAATCAAGAGGGTAAGCAGGTATTATTCTTGTCCAGATCTCATCAAGAGCCGCCAGTGCATCTTCCTGCGCACCTTCATTCAGTTTAATAACGATAAAACTAAGATTATCGAGTGGTGCACAATAAAATACCATGGGTTCAATTACTTCGCTGGCAGGTTTAAAGTAAAAATTATTCATTACACCTATAATGGTTCCTTCAACACCAAAATCCAATCTCATACCAACAGGATTTTCCTTCCCCATCAGTTTTGCCACTTCTTCATTTATTAAAAAAGAACCTGTACTGTCGTTAGCTAAATCAGCGGCATAATCTTCAGAGAAAGCTCTTCCGTACTTCAAAGAAATACTCATTGTGTTTAAATAGCCAAAATCCACACCATTTATGCCAATAAGCACCCTTTGTTCAGGGTCCTTGCCTTCCCATTCAGCCCCGCCAGAATTAGAGCCCATATTATAGGGTCTTGAAGTTGAGGCAGATACGCTTTCGATCAGGGGATGACGCTCCAGTTCGTTCTTAAGGGTCTCGTAACTTTGTTTCACATTATCCATCATGGTAATCATAATGGTATTGTCGGTATCATAGCCCATCTCAATATTGCGCATATACTTTACCTGTGAATAAATTACGATTCCACATGTTGCAAGGAATATTGACAGAACGAACTGTACCACCACCAGTATTTTCCTTAATCTTCCGCTTTTTGATCCCCCGCTTCTCTCTCCCTTCAGAACATCAAGCGGCTTAAAGGAAGCCAGGTAGAAGGATGGATAAAGTCCTGCCAGTAAACCGGTAAATAAGGCAAGCAAAAGATACCCGGCAACATATTCAATCCTGAATATATCGGCCAGGCTGAACGACTTGCCTGCAGTTGTATTAAATACACCGATAAGCAGTCCGACAAGGATAAGAGCAAGGATAAGAGCAATAAATACCTGGAAAACCGATTCTATCAGGAACTGAATCCTTATTGCTCTCTTCTGTGCCCCGGCAACTTTTTTAATTCCTATTTCCTTTGAGCGATTTGCAGACCTGGCAGTAGAAAGGTTTATAAAGTTGATGCAGGCTATTAATAAAACAAATAGTGAAATAGCTCCGAATATGTATATATATACTACTGCACCAACCGGTTTTTCATAGCCGAAGTATCCGTGAAGCCTGATCCTGGAAACGGGGTTTACCATAAATACGGCAGTGGATCTTGTCCTGTGTTCCATAATTACATCCGTTAACTTCTGGCCCACAAGATCAAGGTCTGCATTATTAACAAGCTTTACAAAGGTTGCTATGGAGTTACTTCCCCAGGTATCATCATTAGCCACACCAACTTCATAAAGAAATTCAAAGGGGATAACTCCGTCAAAATTATGAATTGTATTATCGGGCATATCCTCAATTACTCCCGTAACAAGGAACTCCATTTGTCTTTCAACTGACAGTCGCTGTCCTATCGGGTTCTCATCGCCAAAATATTTTCTTGCAGTTGATTCTGATAGTACTATTGAGTGTGGTTCGTTGAGAGCCGTACCTGGCTCGCCATATATAAATCTGAAATCAAATATTCTGAAAAATGTTGAATCAACTGCCCTGAAATCAGACTCATACATCTTCTTATCACCACGCTCAAAGAGCAGTCTGGGTAAATACATTACCCTTGTGGCATCTGTAATTTCAGCAATTTCCTCTTTCCAGACAGGGCCGGAAGGGACCGGTGTTACAGTAACATGGTAGGGATTGCCTTCACCGTAGCTCTGATCCTGCTCTACCCTGTATATTAGTTCATAATCGGTATAAAATTTATCGAAACTCAGCTCATGCTGAATCCACATCAATATCATTATAGTTGCAGCAAGCCCTATTGAAAGACCTGCAATATTAATAAATGTTGATGATTTGTGTTTAAACAGACTGCGAAATGCAATCTTGATGAAGTTCTTTATCATGTCTGGTGTTAATTGGTTTTGTAGAAAGACGAAGCAAAAAACAAAATGTCCCGGAAAATAAAATTTTTATTAGCTATTGCTCTTATGATGCAGCAAATAAAAACCCTGATCGTCATTTATTAATAATAAACCACCTGATAATACCATGATTATGAACAAACAAAACCTTATTACCCTGGTAATATTTATAACAATATTATTCCCGGGAATTAAAACCAGTGCGCAGGAATTATTTATTCCGCGCGAGTTCAGGGCTGCTATTGAAAAAGGAACCCGGACCATCGATGGAAAACCCGGCGAGAAATACTGGACCAATACTGCAGATTATAAGATGGATGTTAAACTTGAATTTAAGAATGACACTACCTGGATAAAAGGATCTGCGGATATAAAATATCATAATAACAGCCCCGATAAACTGTATATGCTTGTCCTGAGATCTTATCCGGATTTCTTTGGTGGTGCAGCTATAAGGAATTTCTATATCTATCCCGTAAATGAAACTGAGCAGGTTCAGTATGGTGATATGATTGTCAATAAGGATACTATACCCTCGCAAAGGGTAATGATGAGCAGAACATCAACCAATCTTATAGTAAGGTTAAATAATCCTTTAGAGCCCGGTGCAAGTGCCGATTTAAAACTTAGCTGGAAATACTATATGCATCCTTCCATAAATATAAGACAGGGTGTATATGAAAATAAATCGGTATTTATAGCATACTGGTATCCCCAGTTAGCTGTATATGATGATGTATACGGCTGGGATATGGTCGATTATATGGGATCGGTTGAATTCTATAACGGTTTTAATAATTATGATGTAAGCATTTCTGTGCCTGCAGGCTACCTGGTATGGGCAGGTGGTGAACTGCAGAATGCACAGGAGGTCTACCCTGAAGCAATATATCGTAAATTATTGGAAGCGGGGAGAAGTGATGAGATAGTAGCTGTAGTAAGCAGTGATGATTTACCTGTTAAGCACGTTGGTAAAGAGTATATTACATGGAAGTTCAGGGCTGAAGGAACTCCCGACTTTACTTTTGCAGCAAGCAGGCATCATCTCTGGGATGCATCGTCGATCGGGGTGGAGCCCGGAAGAAGGGTACTTGTATCGGCAGTATATCCTCCCGAAAGCAAGCATTATAAGGAAGCAGCTAAAATTTCACGTAAGTCAATTGAAAATCTTTCGTTCGAATGTCCCGGCGTAGCTTACCCCTGGCCCGCTATGACTGTCTTTAACTCCATGGAAGGTGGTGGTGGTATGGAATCGCCAATGATGGTGAATAATGGCGACCAGGGAACACTGGCCTGGGCATCCGAGGTGATCTTTCACGAAATTTCGCACAGTTACTTCCCTTTTATATCAGGTGCAAATGAGAGACGTTTCTCATGGCTTGATGAAGGATGGGCAACATACAAGGGTATAACATGGAGCAATGGAGCACCCGGAACGGGCAAGGACCAGTTTGACGGAGTATACCAGGCAGTTTCAGGAACCACTATAGATATACCACTTATGGTACCATCGTACCAGATTGTTGAGCCTTCGGCTTCTACCTACTACAGCTACGGACGCTCGGCAATGGCACTTATGACTATCGAAGACCAGATCGGCAAAGACAAAATGAACCTGGTTTGGAAAACCATGATCGAAAGATGGGCAGGGAAACATCCGCAACCCTGGGACTTTTTTGCAATAATTAACGAGATAGCAGGCGAAAATATGAACTGGCTGATAAAGCCCTGGTACTATGATTTTGCTTATGCTGACCTGGGTCTTGAACCGCTTAATGTTGAAAATAAAACTATTTCTGTACGTAACACTGGTGGATTACCGGTGCCGGTATATTTAACCATAGAATACGAAAAGGGAGAGCCCCTGGAAATTTACAGGAAGGCCGATGTATGGATAAACACCGACCTGCTGGAGATAAAAGTAAAAGATGCCTCTAAAGTAAAATCAGTAACTCTGGGAAATAAAATACTTTTTGATACCGATCCTACCAATAACTCGTGGGAGATTAAGAAGTAGAGTGTAGAGGGTGGAGTGTGGATTAAATCAACAATCTAAGCCATGGATAGTAAAACTTTGCTAATTTTAAGCCATTAATAATACTGCGAGTCATAACTTTAATTTATACAGAACTATATAAACACCAGATTATGAAAAAATTTAAAACCCTGATTACACTATCTCTGTTTTTTACAGTTACATTCTGTTCCCTGCACTCCCTGAGGGGACAGGAAGCTATTGAATCAATTTCTGCCGAGGAATTAAAATCGCATATCTATTTTCTTGCCTCTGATTTTATGGCAGGCAGGGTTGGTCCTTCGCATGAATATGAAATAGCTGCCCAGTATGTTGCAACTCAGTTTGCAGCCGCAGGAATAGAACCGGCCGTAGTTAGCGAAGACGGTACAAAAAGTTATTTCCAGGGAGTGCCCTTTGCAAAAACAGTTTTTGGCGACAAAATAGGATGGAAAATAACTGTGGATGGTAATGCAAACTATCTAAAACACATCGAGGATTTCAAGATTCTTTATGGCAGCAGCTTAAATCACACCAATCTTGATATCGTATATGTCGGCTACGGAATCGAAGAACCGGATTATGGATGGAACGATTTTGAAGGACTCGATACCGAAGGAAAAATAATGGTCTGCATCGGTGGAGCACCGGTAAAAAAAGGTGAGCCTGTTCTGCCCGGGGAAATAAACAAAAAGTATATCGGTCCCATGGGCCTTCAGTCAAAAATCATGGGCCTCTTCAGTAAAAATGCTGCCGCAATAATCCTTGTGGATGTAGACGGAACTTCAGGGATACCCTACCCCATGATGCCCAGCCAGTTTGAAAAAGAAAAGTATGTTTACAAGGGTGGCGAATCTGGAAGAAGAGGCGGGATGCCTTCTGTATACCTGGCCAAGCCTGAAATTATGAACATTCTTATGGGCGACAACAAATACAATCCCCTTGCAAACAAGGACGATATCCTTAAGAAATACAAGACCCAGGTCCTTGAAAACATAAAATTTGATGCCGAAATTGAAGTTATCTCTGAAGAAGAAATTATTTCTAAAAATATTATCGGTGTAGTGCCCGGAACAGACCCGGTACTGAAAGACGAAGTAATAGTGATAGGAGCTCACCTGGATCATGTAAAACCTGTAAACGGACAGGTTTGTAATGGTGCTGATGACAATGCCAGCGGGTCGGCCGGTGTTATTGAGATTGCAGAAGCAGTTAAACTCAGCCCCTGCAAACGTACCATGGTATTTATTACCTATACTGCCGAAGAAATGGGTCTGCTGGGATCAAGATATTTTATTGACAGTGAACTCTACAGTAAAGACCTGATTAAGTTCAACCTTAATATGGATATGATTGGCAGGAGCTCAACAAAGAACGAGGAAAGCAGGGCCCATTACGTGGTAACCAACAAGAAATATGTGGCTGGCATAGAAGAATTTATAACTGATGTAAATAAGGGAATTACCGACTTCCCGATAATTTATGATAATGATGAAGATTCGCCCGGGGGAAGCGACCATCAGAATTTTATCGGCGAAGGTATCCCGGCTTTCTTCTTTTTCTCAGGTATGCACAGGGATCTGCACCAGCCCGGTGATGACCCCGAAAAAATCGATTATGCCAAGGCAGAGAGCATTGCAAGGCTTGGTTACCTGATTGTTGAGAAGTTAGGGAACATGGAGACGGTACCTACTTTTGAATAGGATATCATTCCGAGTGAAACGAGGAATCTTTAACCTCACGATGTTCCATGGATCCTTCACTTCGATCAGGATGACAGGTCGGGTCAGGTTGTCGTAGGGCTGGAGCCCTACGAGTTATCAGACTCTCAGGTTGTCGTAGGGCTGGAGCCCTACGACATCTTGCGGGCTGGAGCCCTACGACATCTTGCGGGCTCCAGCCCTACGACATCACTTGTCAGACTTCAACAAGTTCGCCGCTTTCAATTTT
>JAZBNV010000092.1:0-37316 GCA_036350795.1 Marinilabiliaceae bacterium | reverse complement strand
TTAAAGGTTAAAGGTTAAAGGTTAAAGGTTAAAGGTTAAAGGTTAAAGGTTAAGGGTTAAACGTTAAATGTTAAAGGTTATAAGTTTTGAGTCATCGCTTATAAGTAGAAACTTAATTATATTGGCATCTCAACCTGTCTGCCGTTTTACCTGCAGGAGACATGGCAGGCAGGCAACTAAACAAATAAACAATAAATGAAAAGATCTGATCTCGTATTAGTACTGGTACTTGTTGCAATTTTTACTCCCTTCATCGTATTTGATAGTGCCTACAGCTTCTATTCTGACTATTATGCAAGCTTTCCCTTTGTTCTGAGTTTTATTAAGTTTGCCGTGCTGGCAACCATCGGAGAGCTTATAGGCTTGCGTATAAGGACAGGCAGGTATTTTAAGAAGGGTTTTGGTATTTTGCCCAGGGCTATAGTGTGGGGTTTCCTGGGTATGACTATCCAGGCTGCCTTTGTTATTTTTGCATCAGGAACACCAGGCTTACTGGAGTTTGCAGGCTTCAGCAGAGCATCAGAACTTATGAAGGGCAGCCTTACAGCCGGTAAAGTCATGGTAGCTTTTTCAATATCATTCTTCCTTAATATCTTTTATGCCCCCGTGCTTATGACGGTTCATAAGATTACCGATACGCATATTGAGAGAACAGGTGGTACTCTGTCCGGATTGTTCTCGCGGATGGGTATTAAATCCATTCTAAAAGGAATTGACTGGGATATGCACTATGGTTTTGTACTTACAAAAACCATATTTCTGTTCTGGATCCCGGCCCAGACATTTAATTTCCTGATGCCCGAAGAGCTCAGAGTTCTGATAGCCGCAATTTATGGTATTATACTGGGTGTTATACTTGCTTTTGCAGCGCGGGGGAAAACTGTTGTAAATCAGCTTTAAGTTTCAACAGAATTGTTATATTTATAGCCCGTTCAAAGAAGTCAGAAATGCCGAATTTTATTTTTAGTAATATTAATGCATACAGGGTTGAAGATTTTCTACCTTGCATGCTTATTCTCGGCCTTATTATAATGCTAAGCGAATTGTAAATAAAAATATACAGGGGTAGCTCAAAAGGTTACCCCTGCTTATTTAATTTTAAATTTGAAGAATACTATGGAGAAACTTCCCCTTTCCCCCGAACTGATAGAACAGAGGGTAATTGACATCGGGATCAAGGATTTTGCCAGGGCAAGTATCAGGGAGATTGTTAAACTCGCAAACACGCTTGAAAAGGACTCCGGGCAGAAGTTTGTAAGAATGGAGATGGGTGTGCCCGGGCTAAAAGCACCTTTAATCGGAATTGAGGCCGAGAAAAAAGCACTTGATGAAGGACTGGCATCGCTTTACCCCAGTATCGAAGGCCTTCGCGAGCTTAAAACCGAGACATCAAGGTTCCTTAAGCTATTCCTGGATATTGACGTTCACCCTAAGGCTTGTGTGCCTACAGTGGGTTCAATGATGGGAGGAATAGCAAGTTTCCTGGTTGTTAACAGGAACGACGCTTCAAAAGAGGGGACATTATTTATCGACCCGGGATTTCCTGTGCAGAAACAGCAGGTAAAAATGCTTGGCCACGATTATCGGTCGTTTGATGTGTACGACTACCGTGGGCTTAAATTAAGAGATAAGCTTGAGTCCCTGCTCGAAACAGGCAAGGTTTCGAGCATACTGTATTCCAACCCCAATAACCCGGCCTGGTTTTGCCTTACAGAAGAAGAACTTTCCATTATTGGTGAGCTGGCAAAGCTTTATGATGTTGTGGTAATCGAAGACCTGGCTTACTTCGGAATGGATTTCAGAAAGAATTACTCGGTACCGGGCGAAGCTCCCTTCCAGCCAACGGTGGCAAAATATTGTGACGACTATATATTGCTGGTATCAAGCTCAAAGGCATTCAGCTATGCCGGGCAGAGGATTGGTATGCTGGTTATGTCAGATCATCTCTTCAATCGCAGTTATCCCGATCTTCTGAGGTATTATACCTCTGATATATTCGGACATGCTATGATATTCGGGGCGCTCTATGCCCTTTCAGCAGGTGTTAGCCAGTCGGCACAGGCAGGCCTTACAGCTCTTTTAAAAGCTGTAAATGATGGCGATTACAATTATATAGCCGACGTAAGAGAGTATGGAGAGAAGGCAAAGATTATGAAGAAGTTGTTCCTGGACAATGGTTTCAAAATAGTTTACGACACTGATATTGATGAGCCGATTGCTGATGGCTTCTATTTTACAATTTCATACCCGGGGCTGAAGGACAAGCAGTTGCTGAAGGAAATGTTGCGTTATGGCATAAGTGCAATAGGCCTTGGTATAACCGGTAGCATGCACACAGAGGGATTGAGGGCCTGTGTGTCGATGGTACCGAGGGAGCAGTTCCCCGAGCTGGAAAGAAGAATCAAAATGTTTAATAATGATCATAAATAATTTTATTAATAATATAAATCTAATGATATGGCCAAAGTAAAAGGATCTATTGTAGTAGATACGGAAAGATGTAAGGGATGCGGAGTATGTGTAGTCTCTTGCCCTACAGAGGTTATTGCTCAATCGCCCGAGGTAAATGCCAAGGGATATCACTATGCCGAACCCGTAAATTCAGACGAGTGCACCGGGTGCACCAACTGTGCAGTGGTATGCCCGGATGGTGTGATTACAGTTTACAGAGTAAAAGTTTAATAATATAAACACCTTATTTATAATGGAAAAGGAATTAAGATTAATGAAAGGCAACGAAGCTATTGCAGAAGCTGCAATCAGGGCCGGTGCCGATGCTTATTTCGGCTATCCAATTACCCCCCAGAGTGAGGTTCTGGAGTATCTTATGTCAGAGAAACCTTATGAAAGGACCGGGATGGTTGTATTACAGGCAGAGAGCGAGGTTGCCGCAATTAATATGGTTTATGGTGGTGCCGGATGTGGAAAAAAAGTAATGACATCCTCTTCATCACCGGGTATCAGTCTTAAGCAGGAAGGCATTACATACATAGCCGGTGCAGAGTTGCCATGCCTGATTGTAAATGTTGTCAGGGGAGGCCCGGGCCTGGGTACAATACAGCCCGCACAGTCAGATTATTTCCAGGCTGTTAAAGGTGGCGGACACGGAGACTATAAGCTTATTGTCCTGGCACCGGCCTCTGTGCAGGAAATGGCCGATTTTGTTGAAGACGGCTTTGACCTGGCTTTTAAATACAGGAACCCTGTAATGATACTATCTGACGGAGCAATAGGGCAGATGATGGAGAAAGTATACCTAAAGCCCCAGAAGGAGAGGTCGAAGGAGATTCTGCCCTGGGCCACAACCGGAAAAACACCCGGCAGGGAAAGAAATATTATTACCTCTCTCGACCTTAATTCGCTTAAGCAGGAGCAGTTTAATCACAAGCTGCAGGCAAAGTACAGGGAAGTTGAGGAGAATGAAGTAAGGTTTGAAAAATTTGACTGCGACGATGCCGAATACCTTCTTGTAGCCTACGGTACAAGTGCCAGGGTTTGCCAGAAAGCATTGCAGCTGGCAAGGGAAGAAGGAATTAAGGTGGGACTCCTGAGACCCATTACCCTGTTCCCTTTCCCGGCTAAGGAGATTAATGCCCTTGCCGACCAGGTTAAGGGTATGCTCACCGTTGAAATGAGTGCCGGCCAGATGGTGGAAGATGTGAAACTTTCGGTATGTGGAAAAGTGCCTGTTGAACACTGGGGCAGGATGGGAGGAATAGTCCCAACCCCGGAAGAAGTGGTGGAGAATTTAAAATCTAAAATAATAGGAGGTTAAGTTATGGCTGAATATATAACCAGAGAGGATATTATTAAACCTGAGAACCTGGTATATTCCAAGTCGAAGGTAATGACCGATAATGTTACCAGCTATTGCCCGGGATGCGGCCATGGAACAGCTCATCGTCTGATAGCAGAGGTAATTGAAGAGATGGATATACAGGACCAGACAATAGGTGTGGCACCTGTTGGCTGTTCTGTACTTATGTACAATTTTCTCGACGTGGATATCCAGCAGGCTGCCCATGGAAGAGCACCTGCAGTTGCAACAGCAATAAAACGACTGCAGCCTGAAAAGTTTGTATTTACTTACCAGGGCGATGGCGACCTGGCAGCAATAGGTACAGCAGAAACTATTCATGCCTGTAACAGGGGTGAAAATGTACTGATAGTATTTATTAATAATGGCATTTATGGTATGACCGGCGGACAGATGGCTCCCACAACACTGGAGGGAATGATATCATCCACCTCGCCCTACGGACGCGATATACGAATGATGGGTAATCCACTTAAGATGACCGACATTGTTGCCACACTTCCCGGAACATATTATGTTACACGCCAGAGCGTGCATAAACCGGGAAACGTCAGAAAAGCAAAGAAAGCGATAAGAAAAGCATTCGACTATCAGAAGCTGAACCGTGGTACCTGTTTTATCGAGATAGTATCCAACTGCCCCTCGGGATGGAAAATGACCCCTGTTGAGTCTAATAAATGGATGGAAGAAAATATGTTCCCCTTCTATCCGCTGGGCGATTTTAAAGTTCCTGAAGAGTAGAAGTATAACTTTCAAAAATTAGTAAAATGACTGAAGAAATTATAGTAGCCGGATTTGGAGGACAGGGAGTTCTCTCAATGGGTAAAATAATGGCTTATTCCGGTATAATGCAGGATATGGAAGTTAGCTGGATGCCTTCATACGGACCCGAAATGCGGGGAGGTACTGCCAATGTTATCGTTATCCTCAGCGAGGAGCGAATCAGCAGCCCCATAATCAGGGTATTCGACACAGCTATTATCCTTAACCAGCAATCGATGGATAAGTTTGAAAAGGCTGTTAAACCGGGAGGCACGCTTATCTATGATGGCAATGGAATTACAAGACATCCCGAAAGAAAGGATATTAATATTTACAGGATAGATGCTGCCGAGGAAGCAGCCAGGCTCGAAAGCGCCAAAACATTCAATATGCTTGTACTGGGCGGATTTCTTAAGGTAAAACCTATTGTTAAACTCGATAACGTAATACTGGGGCTCAAGAAATCGCTTCCCGAAAGATATCACCATATGATTCCTATGAATGAGAAAGCTCTTAACCGGGGCATGGAGATAATAAATAAGGTTAACTAGCATACCTGCTGACAGGAGGGGAGTGCCTTGCTTTAAGTAAGGTGCTCCAGGCTCCGGTCGCAATGTTTTTTCTACTTCCTGTAAAAATTCATCTCATCGATATAGGTCCATACCTTCGCAGGGAGGAAATGCCTGATATCTTTTCTACTGGCTATCGAGTCCCTGATAAAAGTGCCTGATATCTCCATCAGAGGGGCTTCTGCTATAACTATACTGGCCATTTTTATTAGTTCTTCAACTGCTTTGCTTACAGAGATGTCTTTCTCTTTTCGGGGATATACATAGAGGGTGAAATTTCTCACTATCTCCGCTGCATTTTTCCATTTATTCAGGGTTGCAAGATTATCACCTCCCATTATTAATCCGAATTCCCTTCCGGGATACTTCTCCTTAAGCCATGTAAGTGTATCTATAGTATAGGAAGGCTGAGGCATTTTTGTCTCAATATCCGATACTGAAAAACGGTCATCATCATCTGTAGCCAATTCAACCAGTCTTAAACGGTGATGATCCTCGAGCAGTGTTGCTCTTTTCTTAAGGGGGTTATGGGGACTTACCACGAACCATACTTCATCCAGGTCGGTAAATTCAACCATAAAATTGGCAATGGCCAGGTGACCAATGTGAATTGGGTTAAACGATCCGAAATATAAGCCCGTCTTCATACCTGTCTGGTCTTATGAAATAAAGTCCTTTACAATCTTATATGCTTCCTTACAGGCAGTTTCCAGGTTCTCATTAACAATAAGCCTGTCAAACTCCCCGACCCTGGCAAGCTCCTTTTCGGCTTTCTCAAGTCTCATCATAATATTGTCGTAAGAATCTGTAGCCCTCTTAATAAGCCTTTCTTTAAGCACTTCAGGTGAAGGTGGCATAACAAATATTGCAAGTGCCTCCTTATTGTAAAGCTGCTTCAGCTTAAGCCCCCCTTCAACATCTATATCAAAAAGTACATGTCTGCCCTTTTTGCGTATTCTCAGTATCTCCGACTTAAGCGTGCCATAGTAATGATCGTTATAGACTTCTTCCCATTCTGCAAACTCGCCCTTGCTTATTTTCTCCCTGAATTCATCGCTGGAATAAAAGAAGTAGTCATGTCCATGAATCTCCTCACCTCTTTTTTTTCTCGATGTGGCTGATACAGAGAATTCAAGATTTAATCCTGAGTCAAGAAGATACCTCACAATACTTGTCTTGCCTGCTCCCGATGGAGCCGAAAATATAAGGAGCTTTCCTTTCAAGTTTTATCCTTTTATATGTATGTAACAATAAAAAAAATTATCCTTCCTTCCACCAGGAAATCAGCACCCAGCACTGCGCACCTATAGTATATTCAATACCTGTTCCTTTATTTTCTCCAGCTCATCCTTCATCATCACCACTATTCGCTGTATTGATGAATGGTTGGCCTTCGATCCTATTGTATTGATCTCGCGGCCTATCTCCTGTGAAATAAAGCCCAGTTTCTTGCCGTTCGATTCGTTCATATCCATTGTTTCGAGGAAATGCTCACAATTCTTCCTGAGCCTCACTTTTTCCTCGTTTATATCCAGCTTCTCAAGATAATATATCAGCTCCTGCTCAAAACGATTCATATCAATATCTTCAGCACCCGAGTCTGCAAGGCTTTTGCTTATTCTTTCCCTTATTTTATCTGTTCTTTCATTCTCATAGGGATCAATATCATCCAGCAACCGGAGTATTCTCTGTATTTTTTCACCGATATCCATTCCCAGCGCCTTACCCTCCTCTATGCGGTAGCTTTCGAGCTTGCCCAGTGCATCATTGATGATTTCGCTCAGAACCTCCCATTCTTCTTTCGATAATTCCTCTTTCCCGGTACTCAGGGTTTCGGGCAGCCGCATTATTATAGATAAAAGCTCATCATTATTATCGATATAGAGCTCGCCTGCAACTTCTTTTAGCTGCTCGAAATAGGATCGTACCACCGCACTATTAATCTTAGGTGCCTGAACCTGCTCAGTTGTATCAACAAAAAGTGAAAAATCTACCTTGCCCCTTTCTATCTTTTCGCTGATTATATTCCTGATATCCAGCTCTTTTTCTTTGTATAGCCATGGCATCTTAAGGTTTATATCAGCCTGCTTACTGTTCAGGGCCCTGATCTCAACAGTAATTTTCTTTCCGTTGAAAGAAGCTGTCGACTTACCGAAACCGGTCATTGATTTAATCATAAGCTGCAAAAATAGATCAATACAAAAATAACAAATTAAATGTGGAAAATGAATCGGGGTAAGAGCGTAGCATGCTAAACCCCTGCGATACTTTTTCAGTCCCTGTGCTCTTCACTTTTAACACTCTATTCTATGCCATCGGCAGTATGCACCTTTATTTGAGTTGCATGGTTTACGATTACCTTCTTTTTCCATCGTCCCGTGGCATAGTAAGCCCATGCAAGTATAAGTCCAACAAGCCACCCCGTAGGAAACGACCACCAGATACCTGTTTCGGAGCCGCTGCGCGACGATAGAAAATAAGCAATCGGGATTCTTACAAGCCAGAGCGACAGCAGGGTAATTATCATTGGCACAATGGTTTCGCCGGCTCCTCTCATAACACCCGTAAATATAAACATCATGGCAAATATAAGGTAAAAGAGGCTCACGGTTGTAAGATATTCCTTGCCTATCCTGATTACTTCACTATCGTTTGTAAATGCTTTCATAAAGAAAGATCCGAAAAGCACAATTATGGCAGTGGTAATTATCGTAACTATTATTGTAATTTTAATAGTGGCAATAAGACCTGTTCTTACCCTCCCGGGTTTGTTTGCTCCCAGGTTCTGACCCACAAAAGTGGCAAGGGCCTGCGATAGTATCATGGCAGGAATTACCGCAATTGCATCCAGGCGACTGGCAGCTGAAAAGGCTGCAATAACATCTGTTCCAAACGAATTTACAATGCCCATTATAGCCATTATACCTAGGGCTACGAAGGTATGCTGGAAGCCGGTCGGCAGGCCTATCTTATTGCTCAGCCTGAATATTTCCCTGTCAAAAACCGGATTCTTAAACGATATCTTTATCAGCTTGTGATTCCGGTTCAGCCATAAGATTGCTGTTATAAAAGCTCCTCCCTGCGAGAGAACTGTTGCAAGTGCAACTCCGTCAACACCCATTCCGAACACTACAACAAAGAGCAGGTCGAGACCTATATTGGTCATTGTGGAGATTATCAAAAACACCAGTGGGGTTTTGGAATCGCCCATTCCCCTGAGAATTCCACTGGTTCCGTTAAACCCAAAAAAACCTATCATCCCGAGAAGATAAATATTGAGATAGGTAACTGCCTGGGGCATGATCTCTTCAGGGAGATTCAGCAACCTGAGTATTTCTTCACTGAGGAGTATTCCAACAACCGTAGTAATTATTGAGGCAAAGAAGAGGGTGATGTACATGGTATCAATTGCCCTCCTTACCCTGTCGTAATCTTTGGCACCGAAATACTGGGATATAATAATAGATATGCCCATGGCAAGGCCTATTATCATCGAAATCAGCACAAATATTACAGGGAACGATGCTCCTACTGCAGCCAGGGCTTCCTTGCCAATAAAATTACCGACAATTACACTGTCAACCACATTATATAATTGCTGAAAGATATTGCCGGCCAGCATAGGCATGGCAAAGTTAAGTATAAGCTTACTCTCTTTGCCAACTGTCATATCTTTCATTCCCTGTCTTATTTCTGATAATCAGTTGGCAAAAGTAGGTAAATACTCTAACTATTACAATCGCTCAAGCTTAACGGTAAAGTGCCTTAAAAGTGGTGCCTCTTCAATAATCCTGAAGCCTTTTTCCAGTACTTTCCTTCGCTCAAAAATATTCTTTACGGCAACAGCTATATAGTCCATATGATTGTCGCTGTATACCCGGCGTGGTATTGCCAGTCTTACCAGCTCAAGCCGCGGATAACGGT
The DNA here is from genome assembly GCA_036350795.1 of Marinilabiliaceae bacterium. Taxonomy (GTDB): domain Bacteria; phylum Bacteroidota; class Bacteroidia; order Bacteroidales; family VadinHA17; genus JAUVKT01. Next base: position 28,244 of record JAZBNV010000092.1, on the reverse strand, counting down.
TTTCCCTGGTTTCCGGGTCCCTGTCTGCCATAATAGCTCCTATTTCCACAGCTCTTATGCCTGCCTCAAGATATAGTTCAATTGCCAGCACCTGTGCGGGAAACTCCTCCCTTTTTATGTGCGGAAGAAACTCAAGAGCATTTAAAAAAACAGCATGGCCCCCAATCGGTTCCTGCACGGGAATGCCATAATCTATAAGTTTTGTTCCAAGATAATTTACCTGGCGAATGCGTGATTCAAGATACTCGAAGCCGGTTCCTTCGTACAGGCCTCTTGCCAGTGCATTCATATCCCTGCCCGACAGTCCGCCGTAGGTAATAAATCCTTCAAAGATTATATTGTACTGGCATGCTGCCTTATAAATGTTTTCATCCTTCAATGCTATAAAGCCTCCCATATTAACCAGGGCATCTTTCTTCGAGCTCATTGTCATGCCATCGGCATATGAGAACATTTCCCTTACAATCTCGCGGATGCTCTTTGAGGCATAGCCTTCTTCCCTTGTTTTAATAAAGTAAGCGTTCTCAGCAAAGCGGGCCGAATCAAGAATTAGCAGGCAGCCATATTTCCTGGCAATACCGGCTGTCTCTTTTATATTGGCCATACTTACCGGCTGACCCCCGGAGGTATTATTGGTAAGAGTAAGAATAATGAAGGGAATATTGCCTGCATCATTTTCGGCAAATACTTTTTCAAGTTTTTCGGGATCCACATTACCTTTAAAAGGGTGATATGCTTTTGTATCGCCTGCAATGTCGCAGGTGCAATCAACTGCTTTAGCCTTCCTGAATTCAATATGACCCTTGGTAGTATCGAAGTGGGAGTTGCCCGGTATAAGGTTACCGGCCTTAACAAGCACTGAAAAGAGAACATTCTCGGCAGCCCTTCCCTGGTGGGTAGGCAATACGTACTCAAACCCGGTAATATCATTTACTGCATTTTTAAGGTTGTGATACGAAGATGCCCCGGCATAGCTTTCGTCGCCCTTCATTAAATCTGACCACTGGAGGTCGCTCATCGCCCCTGTTCCGGAGTCGGTGAGCAGGTCAATATAAACCTGGCTTGAACGGAGGTTAAAAAGATTATAATCAGCGTCTTTAATCCATTTTTCCCTCTGTTCCCTGGTACTTCTGGATATTGACTCAACCATCTTGGTCTTAAATGGTTCTGCATATGGTAAATTCATGATTTTATAAAAAAAGGTTAGGAAAAACAATAAGAAGTGACCGGCTGACAGCCGGTAAAAGAACTTATCTCCCGTAAGAATCCCTGTTTTTCAGGTTACGGTATACTTCTTTTTTCCGAATTTCCGTTTTATCAGATAAATGCATTAATTTTGGCATTGCATTTGCAAAATTAGTTCAGTTTAACCGAAAAATCAACTTAATCCGTTCAAAAAAGGAATGAAAGGAATAAAAGGTATTTTGCTTGTTTTTGTAATAGTATTATTTGGATTATTATTACCCGGATCACTCTGTGCACAGGTAAATGATACCCTTGTCTCACATCAGCCGAGAAAAGATACAGTAAATCCGGCTCTGCTCGATTCTATCGCGAAAATGAGCGTTAAGAATATAACTTTCTCTGATAAGCAGGCAATCGAATATATTGAAAGCTGGTATAATAATAAAAGAATCTGGAACAAACCTGACGATCCTTTACGAAGGGCGATGGCAAGATTCCTGTTTGAAGCCAGAAATGAACAGTTTTATGTCTCAGAGTGGTATATAGATTCATTAAACTGGGAAAGCATAAAAATTCCTGCCAGTTCATTCTATCTGTGGGATACATTGAAAATAATGCTTCCGGCCGAACCCGTAGTTTCAGATTCGCTCTTAATTGAGCCTGATACCATTATTATCGGGGATACACCTGATAGTACAAAGGTATTTTTCCGGAATGATACAATAAGGCCGGCTCCAGGGGATAGTATAATCCTGGTTATTTCAGATACCCTGAGGGAAGTGATAGGTGACAGGGAAGAATTCCCTTTCAGTTACTATAATTATCCCATGGTGGGAGATTCCATCCAGGCTGCCATGAATGTACTGCGCAATTACACACTTACAAAGGATTCTACCAGGGTGGTTTTGATTGGAGCTGGAAACACTATCCCGGTCTGGTTGAGTAACGGACCCAATAACATGGTGCGGCTTCGGCTCAGAAACGAATGGGATGAAGAACTATCGGTCTGGATTGGCAGTCCCTCAAGAGATTCAATAAGTGTGATAGTGGAAAGCGGGGTAAGGTTCAGGCGACCAAATAAGGAAACCCGTATTGCAGAAGCACGTATAGATATGCAAACAGTTGATAAATCTACCCTGGCCGATCCCAGGGCTATAGATTTTAAGCCGCAATACTGGAAGTTCTTTTCGGAAGCCTCTTTCCTGTTTAACCAGGCCCTTCTTGCAAACTGGTCGAAAGGTGGTGAAAGCAATATTTCAACGCTGCTTGACCTTACAGGTACTGCAAATTACACCAACAAGGATAAAAAAATGACCTGGAATACGATTGGAAGGTTTAAATATGGTATCCAGGGTTTGCAGACAAGCAATAAGTTCGACCTAAGGAAAAATATCGACCTTATAGATATTTCCTCCAAGTTCAATAACAAGGCCTTCGGGAAATTTGATTTTAGTTCGTCCATGATTTTTAAAACGCAGCTGGCCAGGGGCTATAATTATCCTAATGATTCGGTTATTGTGTCAAAGTTTTTTAACCCTGCCACACTTACCCTGGGCTTTGGTCTCGAGTATCATCCAAATAAGAATACCTCCGTTAACTTTGCCCCGCTCTCTTATAAAGGAACCTTTGTTACAGATACAGTATTGATAGACCAGACCAAACATGGCCTTACGATTGACCAGCGGTCGAAACACGAACCGGGTATGAGTGCCCAGGTTGATCATAAAATGGAGCTCTGGGAAAGAGTAACAGTAGTTAATAAAGTAAGATTATTTACTAACTATATTAATAACCCCCTGAATATAGATATTGACTGGGAGATGATTGCCACCGCCAAGCTAAATTATTTCACCGATATAAGGCTTAATACCCAGATTATATATGACGACGACACCCTTATCCCGGTGTTCGACAAGGAAAATCAGCCAGTTCTCGGATCTGATGGCAAACAGAAGAAAGAACCAAGGGTTCAGTTCAAGGAAGCCATAGGACTGTCAATTATTTTCAGGTTTTAGAGAGCTTTGCGGTAAATGCGGAAGGTTTTAATGATTTTTGCATCAATCCTTTCATATTCTGCCCTCATTTGTTTGTTTTTTTCCAGGACCAGGTGACTGTCTATTGTTTTCATCCTGCTTTTTGAAGCTGATTCAAGAATCTTTGAGCCCATAATTGCGTCAACCCCTCTGCCCCGGTATTCTTCTTTTACTCCACCCAGAAGCATTAGCAGATCATTACTTTTTTTCACGGCTCTCAAAATATGAATAAAGCCAAAGGGGAAGAGGCGTCCCCTGGCTTTCAACATACCTGAGCTGATATCAGGCATCGATATTACAAAGCCAACAAGTTCATTATTTATTTTCGCAGCTTTAATAAAGGCAGGATCAAGTATTGGAAGATAGCGCCTGGCAAAATCCTTTTTCTCCCTGTCAGTAAGAGGTACAAAGCCATATATATTTTTAAAGGTCTCGTTCAGTAACTCGAGGATGGGGATAATCCAGGGCTTCAGTTCTCTCTTGGTCCTGAATTCAATAATATCAACCTTCTCCCTGGTTGAGGCTCTATCCATTATTTTGAGGTATACATCGGGTAATTTGTCGGGGATATCAGCTTTATACTCTACAAGATCCTCTTCCTTTTCGTATCCTTCCCTTTCTATAAGTCCTGAGAGATAGTCATTATTGTTTGGTGCCGCAATCACGCCGGGAGTATCAAAACCTGATATCTGGCAACCCTGAGGGTCTTTATCTGAAAAAGCAAAGGGCCCGATAATCTTATTCATGCCCTTCTCACGCGCCCAGTTTTCAACATAGCTTATCAGGGCATTTGATACCACATGATCATTATAACACTCAAGAAAACAAAACCTGGCTGTTTTAAGCTTGTTTTTTTCATTGTATTTGTGATTGATCAGGCCCATTATCCTGCCTACCGGCTTTGAGTCATTAAATGCAAGTAACTGGATATAATCGCAGTGCCCGAACGCGCGGTTCTTTGCCGGATCAAGCAGTACCCACTCGTCAGAGAAGAGCGGAGGCATCCAGTTTTTGAAATTTTTGTGTATTCTTTCCGGAAGGTGGATAAATGTTTTCAGGTCCTTTTTGGACTTAACTGCCTTAATAACAGGCTTTTTCATATGCATATATACAAGTAAGGGATGGAAAAATAATAAAAAAATTATTGGAAGATGTTATTTCCAGGGTAATATTTTCGGAGATCACTAAACCCCATGCTCCATGCCCCATGCCTGCCCGCCGAAGCACCAGGGGTGCGAAGGTGGGCCCCATGCCCTTGCCTTCGGTATTCGGTATTCGGTATTCAGTATTCGGTACAGTAGGCAGTAGGCAGTAGGCAATCCAATTTACTGACACTCAACTCATCTTCCCTTGAGTCTTGAGTCTTGAGTCTTGAGTCTTTGAGCCTAAACCCCATAAACGAGGAACGAGGAACCAGGAACCAGGAACCAGGAACCAAGAACCCTCAAGCCTCCCCATCCGCCGCAGGCGGAAACCCCATGCCCTACGCAATAAGCAGATCTGCAATGGCAAAGGCTACAAACACTACACCTGCATAGGAGTTTATTGTTGCAAAGGCCATATTTATACTTTTTGTATCGCCCGGCCGGGCAATATATTGTTCCCAGGTTAAAAGCAAGCCAAAGATTATTGTTCCGATATAGTAAAAAAGACCCGAGCCGGAGATCAGTCCGGCAGTAAAAGCAATAATAAAGCTGACAAGATGAAGTAGCCCTGAAAAAACCCTGGCTCCTTTTCTTCCAAACCGGGAGGGAATTGAATGTAATTTGTTGTCCCTGTCAAAATCAGTATCCTGCAGGGAATAGATAATATCAAAACCTCCAACCCATGCAAGTACCTGTAAACCCGTAAGTACAGGGATAAGGCTAAAATACCCGGTTACAGAAATATATGCTCCGACAGGTGCAAGTCCCAGGGCCAGGCCCAGGAAGATATGACTGTAAGCCGTAAATCTTTTTGTAAGCGAATATCCAAGTATTACTGCCAGGGCAACGGGGGAGAGAATAAGGGTAAGTGTATTTATAAAACCTGCAGCAATAATAAAAAGCACCGAATTAATAATAACAAATACCAGGGCCGCGCCAGGTTTTATTGTTCCTGCCGGTAATTCACGACCCGAAGTTCTTGGATTAAGTTCATCAAAGCGCTTATCTGCGTAGCGGTTAAATGCCATTGCCGCATTTCTGGCAAATACCATACAGAGCAAAATAAGTACAAAAACCAGTGCTTCAAACCTGAACTCATTTTTAACCAGTCCCATAAAGAAGCCATAAAGTGCAAAAGGCATGGCAAAGATGGTATGGCTGAATTTTACCATCGAACCGTAGACCCTTGCCCTTTTAATGAAGCTGTTCATCTGGAATATCCCCCTGGAATAATTATTTTATAATCCATATTAGCGGACAATAGCTCCAAATTCTTTCTCGTACTCCTTTGCCAGGCGGCTCATAACCCTGTCTATCATCTTATCGGTAAGAGTGCGCTTATCGTCGCGGAGAATAAAACTAAGGGCATAAGATTTCTTGTTCTCACCCAGTGATTCATCTTCATATACATCAAACAAAGCAACTTTTCTGAGGATATCCTTCTCTGTTTTAAAAGCAAGATCCCTGAGACTGTTAAACTTTATTCCCGAATCAAGAAGGAGTGCTAAATCCCTTCTAACCGATGGAAATTTTGGTAGTTCGGTGAATCCCTGCTTCTTTGATTTTAGCTGTTCAACAGCAAAATCCCAGTCAATGCTTGCATAAAAAATGTCCTGCTTAAGGTCGAATTGTTTAAGAAGCTTCCTGCTTATTCTGCCAAATGATGAAATAATTCTTTTACCCAGCAGGTAGTTCAGTCCTTCAGAGAAGTATGCCAGCCCGCATTCCTCTTCAGCCAGTAAATCGATGTTTATTCCAAGCTTTTCGAGTACCATGTCAACAGAAGCTTTCAAAAAGAAGAAATCTGAAGGACTTGCCTTGGTGTTCCACGATTCTCTTACCTGGTCACCACTTACAAAAAGATCCAGGCTGAGCTTTTCCGAGTAGCTGAATACATCCTTTTTCAAAGGGTCTTTAAGGAAATAGCAGGTGCCAAATTCGTAGAACCTGAGATTGTTGTTCTGCCTGTTAATATTTCTTTCAAGAGCACTCAGGCCACCGTACAGCAGGGTTTGACGCATTGCATTCAGGTCGCTGCTAAGCGGATTGGCCAGCAGTACAAGTTCCTTTTCGTTAAAGTCAGGATTATTGGTGTAAAGGTCTGCCCTGGTAAGCGAATTAGACATTATCTCCATAAAGCCGAAGCCTGAGAGCATATCTGAAATGGTATTTATTAACCTTTCCCTGTCAGGCTTTTCAGTGTAACTCAATGTTGAGTTAACATGCTCTGTTACTTCAATATTATTGTAACCGTATATACGTAATATTTCTTCTATAACATCGGCTTCACGGTTTACATCAACCCTGTAGGCCGGGACTTCCACTATTATCCCGCTCTTATCTTCTTTAGTAACTTTAATATCCAGCGACTCAAGAATACTTTTTATCTGAGCTTTATCAATCTCCTTTCCGGTAAGCCTGGTGATATTGGCATAGGATACATTTACCAGCTGGTTTTCAATCTTAAAAGGGTATTCGTCAACGATATCCGAGCTTATCTCGCCACCTGCTATTTCTTTTATCATAAGAGCTGCCCTTACCAGCGACCATGTTGTTATGTTCGGATCAGCTCCCCTTTCAAACCTGAAGGAGGCATCAGTGTTTAAATCATGCCGGCGGGCAGTTTTACGGATAGAAACAGGGTTGAAATAGGCGCTTTCAAGGAAAATATTCTTTGTTGTCCAGCTTACACCCGAACTTATACCACCAAAAACGCCCCCGATACACATCCCTCCGTCTGCATCACAGATCATCAGATCATTTGCTGATAATTCTCTTTCAACTTCATCCAGGGTTGTGAACTTTGTTTTTTCAGCCAGGTTCTTTACAATAACCCTGCCTCCTTTTATCCTGTCGGCATCGAAGGCATGCAGAGGCTGACCCATTTCGTGAAGAACATAATTTGTAATATCCACTACGTTATTTATTGGACTCAGTCCAATTGCCCTTAACCTGTTTTGAAGCCATTGAGGCGAAGTATCAACCTTAAGATTGCTGATGGTAATTCCGGTATACCTGGGGCAATCCCTTGTATTCTCGACACTAACAGGGATATGAAGAGAATTATTGTCGGGCTTAAACCCTGAAATATCGGGTTTTATGGCGCTGCATTTATTTTCCTGGTTAAAATATGCGGCCAGATCCCTGGCAACACCATAATGCGATCCGCCATCTATACGATTGGGAGTAAGTCCTATTTCAAAAACAGTGTCCTTTTCAACTGTAAAATATTCTGAGGCAGGTGTCCCGATTTGTGCAGCTTCGCCGAGTACCATTATACCATCGTGCGAACTACCTATTCCCATCTCATCTTCAGCACAGATCATCCCCTCTGAAAGTTCTCCCCTGATTTTCGACTTCTTAATTATTAATTCATTGTCTCCAAAACTTAATTTTGTCCCAATGGTTGCCACAGCCACCTTCTGTCCTGCAGCAACATTCGGTGCTCCACAAACAATACTCAGAGGAATGCCTGTACCGATATCAACTTTTGTAAGGCTCAGCTTATCGGCATTCGGGTGCTGACTGCATTCCAGTACCTGGCCGATTACTATACCTTCGAGTCCCCCCTCTACCGAGACCCATTCTTCCATTCCCTCCACTTCGAGTCCTATGTTTGTCAGTATTTCTGAAAGAGTTAAAGGATCCTTGTCAATATCAATATATTGCTTCAGCCAGTTATAGGAGATCTTCATATTTATTTTTATCTGTCGTTTTTTACCTTTACCGTGTCGCAAAAGTAAGGATTTTTGAAAAAACTATTCAGTTCAGGAATTAGTTTCTTCAAGCTGAAGGTATTTGGTTATATTTGTTTCTTATATACACGACCTCTTTGCATGCTGTGAATTTTTTCATTCCTGTGCTTAAAAGGGTCAAAAAAAATACTTATTTATGGTTGTTGGGAAAGATGACAGGCTGATATTGCTTACGAATGATGATGGTTTATATGCAGGCGGGCTAAAGGCCCTGATTGAGGTAATGGAAGAGTTTGGAAAGGTGGTGGTGGTGTCCACTATAGAATCCAGGTCGGGAATGTCGCAGGCTTTAACCGTAAAAATGCCCATTCGTGTTAAATTACTTGAAGAAACAGATAACAGGCGGGTTTATGCCTGTAGCGGTACACCTACCGATGGTATCAAGATTGCAATAAACAGGCTGCTCGAAAGAGAACCTGACTGGGTTGTGTCTGGTATTAATCATGGTTCCAACGCATCGGTAAGCGTAATATATTCAGGCACAATGGCTGCTGCAATTGAAGGCTGCCTCTATGGAATAGATTCTGTTGGCTTTTCATTGAATACTTTTTCGGCCGAGGCTGATTTCGGTCCTGCCCGTGATATAGTAAGAGAGGTTATGCACTCCCTTGAAGATAAACCGCTTCCTGTAGGGGTATGTCTTAATGTAAATATTCCCAGTCGCAGCGAGAAGCTTAGAGGCATCAAGGTTTGCAGGCAGGCAAAAGGTAACTGGCGTGAGGAATTCGAGAAACGAAAGGATCCTATGGGCAAGACATACTACTGGCTCACAGGTGTTTTTCAGAACCATGAACCCGACTCGGAAGATACAGATGAATGGGCCATAGCAAATAATTATGTGTCAATTGTTCCCGTCTCGGTCGATATGACATCTCATAAAAGTATTCCTGTATTGAAAAGAAGATTTGAGGATGAATGAAAGGCCTTTTATAAACAGGATGTCGACAGGGATGCTTACAGGGCTGGTATTACCCCTCCTTGTTTTCTTTATTGTATTCCTCTTCCTGAAAAACGATCAGAACCTGCCCGATTATGTAAACAGGATAGTTAAGAGGGATGTAATAAGCAGTTTTATTAGTATGTGTGTATTTCCGAACGTTTTTGCCTTCCTTCTTTTTAACAGGTTTGATAAGGTTTACAGTGCCAGGGGAGTACTTGGCATAACAATTATCTGGGCTATAGCCGTATTTATGATAAAAATGTTGTAGGTGGATGAAATATTTTCTTTTAGCCGGGGAAGCTTCCGGTGACCTTCACGGCTCAAATCTTGTCAGGGAATTAAAGAAAACCGACCCGGAAGCTGAAATAGTATGCTGGGGTGGCGATCTTATGGAGCAGGAAGGTGCGCAGGTGCTGATGCACTACAGGGAACTCGCATTTATGGGAGCACTGGAAGTATTAAGAAACCTCGGGAAGATCAGGCTGAACCTGAAGAAGTGCCGTTCTGATATTTTATCCTTCAAACCCGACCTGGTAATATTAATCGATTACCCCGGGTTTAACCTGCGTATTGCAAAATTTCTGAAAGGTAAACTCGACAGGGTATACTATTTTATTTCACCCAAGATATGGGCATGGAAGAAGTCAAGGATAAAAAAAATAAAAGCATATATATCACGCATGTATGTAATATTTCCTTTCGAGAAGGAATTTTACAGGCAGCTTGGTTACGAGGTAAAGTACTTTGGGAATCCCCTGGTTGATACCGTAACTGCCAGGCTGGCCGCTGCACCACCTGAGAAGGATTTTCTGAGCGAAAATGGCCTGGATAAAAAACCTCTTGTTGCACTGCTCGCCGGAAGCAGGGTGCAGGAAATTAAGCATATGCTGCCCGAAATGATAAAGCTGACAGAGTACTATCTTGATTACCAGTTTGTTATTGCCGGTGTAAGAAGTGTTCCTGCCGGGCTGTATACGAAAATCTGCGGTGATTCAGGAATTAAAGTAATATATGACAGTACCTACGACTTACTGCGTTACTGCTCGGCAGCAATTGTTACATCGGGTACTGCAACTCTCGAAACCGCAATAGCCGGAGTTCCCCAGGTTGTGTGCTATAAAACCAGCTGGCTTACATATACCCTGGCGAAGGCCTTTATCAGGGTCAGGTTTATATCTCTTGTAAACCTGATAATGGACAGGGAAGTTGTAAAGGAACTGATCCAGGATTCGATGAAGGCACAACATATTGCCTCTGAGCTTAATACAATTCTGCCAGGGGGATGGAAAAGAGATGTGATAAAAAAGGATTACCACGACCTTTCACACATCCTGGAAGGAAAGGATGCAGCCCGCAGGGTTGTTACAGACATGTATAACTCCCTAATACTGGTAAGGAATGTTAATTAGGTCAGTTCTTATCATTCTTCTCTCACTGCTATCCCTAAATCTGAACGCCTCCTTCCGTGTCAGGTTGTTTTATGGTAATAAATACCAGACTGCCCTCGTGCGGATAGAGAGCGGGCAATACAGGTTGGAATACAATAATGAAAAGTCTGTCACCCTAGGCGAAGGCGAACTGATTTTGCTTACAAAATCTGGCGACAGGGTTGCGGTAAACAGGATGTCAGGACCCGGTATTCTTGCTGATAGTGTACGAATATTAAGCTTATCCGATACATCTTTTGTCAATATCAGGATTCCCGGGGCTAAAAATGAAGAAGGCGAATACAGGGGAGATTTTGTCTTTTCTTCAAGCCTGGAGGTCTTAAAGATCATTAACTGTATTGATGAGGAAAATTATATTGCCGGCGTGGTACAGGCAGAAGGAGGCTATCGCGGACATCCCGAATATTTTAAGACGCAGGCTATAATTGCAAGAACCTATGCCTGGCTCCATATTAACCGGCATGCTGACGAGGGATACCATCTGTGCGATGATGTTCACTGCCAGGTCTACCACGGAAGATCAGTAACAGCTATTATAGACAGTGCAGTAAGAGAGACAGGCAATCTTGTTATCACAGATAAGGATTCTCTTCTGATCCTTACCCCCTTCCATTCTAATTGCGGAGGTCAGACAGTGTCATCGGGAGATGTGTGGCTGAGCGACTTACCCTACCTTAAGCTTGTTTATGACCCCTATTGTTCTTATTCAGCAAACGCCGAATGGGAAGACACGATTAAGCTGGAAACATGGCTCAGCTACCTGCAATCGCATGGATATACAGTCGCAGGCACATCAGCTATTCCCGGATTTGAGCAGAAGGAAAGGATGAGCGACTATAGTATTGGAAATATAAGTATTCCCCTAACCGCGATACGTAAGGATTTCGGATTGAGATCAACTTTTTTTTCCTTTAGTGTGGAAGGAGATATTTTACATCTTAAGGGCCGGGGATACGGGCACGGAGTAGGCCTCTGCCAGGAGGGTGCAATGGTTATGGCAAAAAGAGGATTTAAAGCAGGCCAGATAATAAACTTCTATTATAATTCCGTTATAATAACCGATATAGATAGTACAAGGAAGAATAAGGAGGAGAAAGAATCATTTTAGTTATTTTTGCAGAGTCGTCAAAGCTAGCTTATGTTTGAGATCTATAAGAGGGAAATAGGAAGTTTTTTTAACAGCTTAACAGGCTACCTGGTTATAATAGTGTACCAGCTGGTAAACTCCTTGTTTATGTGGGTGTTGCCGGGCGACTGGAATATCCTTGAGAGTTCATATGCCGGACTCGATACCCTGTTCCTGCTGTCGCCATGGATCTTTCTCTTTCTTGTTCCGGCAGTAAGTATGCGGACACTGGCAGATGAAAAGCGCAGCGGAACCCTGGAGCTGCTTCTTACCAGGCCGCTTAGCGAGCGTCAGATTATATATGGTAAGTATCTTGCAGCAGTAAGCCTGGTTGTACTTGCCCTGCTTCCCGGGATAATATACTATATCTCTGTTTATTACCTTGGTGAAGTGCCGGGTAACCTTGATAGCGGAGGCATACTTGGTTCTTACCTGGGCCTGCTTTTTCTTGCATCAATTTATGCTGCCTGCGGTGTGCTGGCATCGTCTTTAACCGATAACCAGGTTGTGGCCTTTATTCTTGCCGTGCTTATAAGCCTGATAATGTATATCGGTTTTGATGTTCTTGCTATGCTTCCGGGTTTGAAAAAAATAGATGAGATTATTGTCTCAATGGGGATAAATGAGCACTACAGGTCGATGAGCAGGGGTGTTGTGGATATTAAGGATATAACTTATTACCTGGCTTGTATTCTTATCCTGATGGAAACCTGCAGGCTTGTACTTGTATCAGGAAAGTGGAAAAAGTAAAATGTTTTGAATGAAGGGTAAAGTAAAGGATATAACGGCTTTTTTCTCAATAGTATCTGTGATACTGGTGCTGGCTTTCATATTAAACAGGCTCGATATCAGGCTTGACCTTACATCCGATAAGAGGCATTCACTTTCTGATGCAACAAAGGATATCCTGGAGAAGCTCGACGACGATATATATATCCAGGTCTTTCTCGATGGTGATTTAAGGGTTGAGTTTAAGCGACTGCGCCGGGAGCTAATCTACAGGCTGGAGGAATTCAGGATTATTTCAGGTAAGAAGGTCGATTACGGCTTTATTAACCCTTCGGCCTCTGACGACCCTGAAATCCGTTACAGGTACCAGGTGTCATTAATTAATAAGGGACTGTTGCCGGTTACAGTGATGGCCGAAGATGCCGAAGGTGCCCAGTCGGAGAAGACAATCTTCCCGGGCCTGACCGTAAATTGCAACGATGTGGAGATACCGGTTAATTTTCTGAGGAATAACCCTGCTCTGCCTGCCGAACAAAACCTGATGCATTCGATCGAAGGACTCGAATATGAACTTATAAGTTCTATTGCAACAATAACATCAGATACAATACACAGGGTGGCTTTTATTGAGGGCCACGGTGAGCTTGAGGAAGTGGAGGTAGCTGACCTGACACTCGAGCTTGCAAAGTATTTTACGATCGATCGTGGTACTATTGCCGGTGTGCCCGGAGTCCTGGATTCTTACTCGGCCATAGTTATTGCCGGACCACAATCTCCTTTTAGCGAGGAAGATAAGCTGGTAATCGACCAGTATATTATGAACGGGGGTAAGGTTCTATGGCTGCTTGATGAGGTAAAAGTTAATACAGACAGCCTTACTGGTGGTGGCAGCCTGGCTTTTTACGAGCCCCTTGAGCTGGAAGACCAGCTTTTCAGGTATGGAGTTAGAATCAACCCGCTTATAGTTCAGGACCAGGATTGCCAGACAATAAGCGTTGTAGGCACTTATATGGGATCGGGACAGCAGACAATAAGAATTCCCTGGATTTATAACCCGCTGCTTTATCCCTCTTTAAGAAGCCCCGTTACAAGGGCCATCAACAAGGTGAGGGGCGAGTTTGTAAATTTTATCGATACTCTTGGAACTGCCGGTGATATTAAAAAGCAGGTACTGCTTGCAACATCACCAAATGCAAGGTACGTAAGTCCTCCAAGGCTGATATCCCTTGATGAGTTCAGGGATCCTCCCTCACCTGAATCTTTCAACCAGTCCTACCTGCCTGTTGCCGTTCTGCTCGAAGGATCGTTTACCTCGGTATTTAAAAATCGACGTAAATCATACAATGGCAGACCCCTGGTTGAAGAAAGCAAGGCAAACAGGATGATTGTTGTAGCTGACGGGGATATTGCCAGGAATGAGGTGCAGAGAGAAGGAAACAGCCTTATTCCACTTAGCCTGGGGCAGGACCGGGTTACCCAACAGGTATATGGCAATAAGGATTTCCTTGTAAACTCAATTAATTACCTTGTTGACGACAGGGGAATTATGGATCTCAGATCAAGAGAGCTAAAACTGCGTCTCCTCGACGAAGAGAAAGTATCATCCGGTAAAATATTCTGGCAGCTTATTAATACCCTGGGACCAGTGATGCTGGTTATTGCAGGGGGACTGCTATATTCATTTATCAGGAAAAGGAGAATGTCAATAAAAAGCCTTTAATGAAAAGACCACTCATTATTATCGTTGCAGGCCTTATATTATTTGCGGGCATTATTCTGATTCCCTCGAAAAGAAGCCCCTTTGGAAAGCTTAATTCCTCCTTCTCAATTCCTCTTACTGATAATATTTCATCCATCCATATCAGCAGGGGAGAAAATACACTGCTGCTAAGCAAAGAAAATGGCATATGGCTGGTCAATAACCACAACGAAGCAAGGTCATCAGCCATATCTTTTATCCTGGCAACACTGGGCGAAGTACAAATCAAATCGCCCGTATCGGAAGAATTGTTTGAATCGCTTACAGATCAAAGCAATACAGAGCCGGTAGTTGTGAGGGTCAGGGGAAAGGGAGTGAAGGAAAGATTCCTGGTTTACATGACAGCCAATAGTGGCATGGGCTCGGTTTTCAGGAAATCAGAAAAATCCCTGCCTTTTTTTATGAGTCTGCCGGGCTATGACCTGGATCCCGGCCTGGCCTTTGTTACAGATGAAAGATACTGGCTTCCATTTTATGTTTTCAGGCTTGAGCCCGGGAATATAGAAAGAGTTGATTTAAAGTACAGGGATACGGGAAGGGAGGATATCTCTATAGAAGTAAGAGATTCAATTATTCTCTCGGTAAATGATACTATTGTTGAATACCCTGACAGGGAACATATTATGAGGTACCTTTCATGGTTCAGCTTTATTCCCTTTGAGAAATGGGCCACAGACCTGGATCCTGATCAGAAAGGAAGCATATTAAATTCTGCCCCGGATATAGAGATCGGCCTGCTGCTTGGAGATTCCGGGGATCTTTCACTTAAGCTGTGGATTAAGTATATGGAGGTGGACATGGAGTCAGAACCCGATACCGACAGGTTATACGGTGAGCTTAATAATAGTGGTGAACTTTTTGTCGTAAAGTATTTTGATATTGACCCGTTAATTAAATCAGCCGAATATTTCATAAAGCGTTAACTTTTTATTTGAGGATGAGGTTTTTTTTTACTAATATTGGTAATCGGTACATCTTAAGGTTAAACTTTGTAAGTTGTACATTTACAGTAGTTTGTGGCTTTTAAAATATAAGGTTAAGAAATTTATAAACTCTCTATAATATGAAATTTGTTGTATCAAGTACTGAATTACTGGGACACCTGCAGGGAATCAGTAAAGTAATAAGTACAAAAAATACTCTACCTATCCTTGACAACTTTCTTTTTAAGCTCGAAGGAAATAAGCTGGAAATAACTGCGTCCGACCTCGAATCGACACTTATAACATCCATGAAGCTTGAGAACATTGATGGGGAAGGAAGCATTGCAGTTCCGGCAAGGATACTGCTTGATACCCTTAAGGAATTCTCAGATCAGCCCCTGACTTTTGAAATCAATCTTGATAACCTCGGGGTTATAATCAGCTCTGAGAAAGGAAAATTTAGTATTGTAGGACAGAATGGGATTGATTTCCCGGTGTTGCCGGCCATAAAAGACGATAAAAAGTTCTCTTTTTCAGTTAACTCTGAACTCTTTCTTTCCGGAATATCAAGAACCCTGTTTGCAACGGCCGACGATGAATTAAGACCTGTAATGGGAGGTATATTTGTTGAGGCAGGAACAGATGGAATTAATTTTGTGGCATCCGATGCTCATAAGCTGGTAAGGTACAAAAGAGCTGATGGAAAGGCTGAAGAAAATGCTTCATTTATTCTTCCAAAGAAGCCGGCATCATTGCTGAAAAATATTCTGCCCAGGGAGGAGAGTACAGTTGCTATCGAATTCGACGACAAGAATGCCTTCTTTATCTTTGGAGAGTACAGGGTGGTATGCAGACTGGTTGAAGGCAACTATCCCAATTATAATTCGGTAATTCCTAACAATAACCCTCGCAAAGTATCGGTAGACAGGGTTGAATTGCTTAATACCCTCAAAAGAGTCTCCGTTTTCTCAAATCAGGCAAGCAACCTGGTTAAGCTCGAATTAACAGGCAACCAGATAAAGGTATCAGCCCAGGACATTGATTTTTCAATCTCTGCATACGAAAGGATATCATGCCAGTATGAAGGCGACGATATGGAGATCGGGTTCAAGTCGGTATTTATGCTCGAGATACTTTCTAATATCTCGTCTTCCGATGTTGTAATTGAACTGGCAGATCCGACCAGGGCAGGCCTTTTCCTTCCATCAGAAAATGAAACTGAGTCCGAAGACCTGCTGATGCTGCTGATGCCAATGATGATAAACGCCTGATATAGTAGTTAGTAAGCATAGTAATTATTAAAAAAATAAGTACGGGCGTAGCATGCTACGCCCCTTTTTCTATTACCTTTTTGTATTATGGAACTAAACCTTAAAAAACCAATTGCCTTTTTTGATCTCGAAACTACAGGTTTAAATATAGCCAGCGACAGGATAATTGAAATCTCAATAGTAAAAATCAGTCCCGGGGGAAAGGAAGAATGGTTTACCAGCAGGGTTAACCCTGAAATGCCTGTCAGCCCCTCGGCCACAGAAGTGCATGGAATCACCGATGAGGACCTTAAGGATGAGCCCACCTTTAAGTCTTTGGCACACGAGCTGGCTGCCTTTCTTGAAGGATGCGACCTCGCAGGATACAATGCCATAAAATTTGATATACCTGTTCTGGCAGAAGAGTTTTTGCGGGTTGATGTGGATTTTGACCTCAGGAAAAGAAAGTATATTGATGTGCAGGTTATTTTCCATAAAATGGAGCAGCGAACCCTGTCAGCAGCATATAAGTTCTATTGCGACAAGAAACTGGAAGATGCTCACTCTGCCAGGGCCGACACAGAGGCAAGCTACGAGATTCTGAAAGCACAGCTCGACATGTATCCCAACCTTTCAAATGAGGTGGATAAGCTTTCAGAATTCAGCACCTACGGTAAACACGCAGACCTGGCCGGGCGTATAGTATTTGATAAAAACGGCAGGGAAATATTTAATTTCGGTAAACATAAGGGACGCCTTGTTGAAGAGGTGCTTAAGGAAGAGCCGGGGTATTATGCCTGGATGATAAGAGGTGATTTTCCCCTGTATACAAAGAAGATACTTACCGAGATTCGTCTCAGATCATTTAACCAGGGTCAATAAAAAAGGCTATGAAGCTTATTTGTATCGGTCTCAACTATTATGATCATGCATCTGAAATGAACCGGGATATTCCGGCTGAGCCATTGGTTTTTATGAAGCCCGATTCGTCACTGGTAAAAAATAATAAGCCCTTCTTTATACCCGAATTCAGCAGCGAGATTCACTACGAGGCAGAGCTGGTAATAAGCATATGCAGGGTTGGCAGATCAATAGCACCGCGCTTTGCTCACAGGTATTTTGATAAGATTACCGTAGGTATAGACTTTACCGCACGCGATCTCCAGAGAAAACAATCGGCAGCAGGCCTGCCATGGGAGATAGCAAAAGGCTTCGACGGATCGGCACAGCTTGGGCAACTTCTTGATATAAAAGATATTGAGAATACTGAAGATATAAAATTCTGCCTCGACAAGAACGGAAGCAGGGTGCAGGAAGGATTCAGCAGTAATATGATTTTCGGATTCAGCGAAATAATCTCTTATGTATCCCGCTTCTTTACCCTGAAAACAGGTGACCTTATTTTTACAGGCACACCGGCAGGTGTAGGTGCAGTAAAGAAAGACGACCGGCTTACTGCCTACCTGGAAAACCATAAGGTGCTTGATTTTTACGTAAAGTAGCTAAACCACTGTGGCACAATACCGTATTTCCTTTAGTAAATCATTCAGTTTACCAAGGTCGGTAAGTGGATTTATTATTGTCACCCTCAGCCATATCCTGCCTTCTAATTCTGCCTGTACAATATAGAAAGACCCCCTCTTTATAAGCAAATCCCTTATTTTGAGGTTAACTTCGTTTATATTATCACTTTCTTTGCCTGTGTAGCGGAAACAAAGGATATTGGCCTCAGGTTCACATACCGATTCAAAGTCCGTACTTTCAGATATCAGCCTGTTAAACTTACGGGCAAGCCCATAGGTGTTTTCAATATAATCCGAAAAAAACTTATCCCCGTACAGCCTGAACGCTGTATAGGCATGGAAGCCCATAGAGCTTTTTGTGCATTCAAGCGTTCTCCTGGCACTGTTGTACCACTCCTTCCCGTGTGTTTTCTCAAACAGGTATGATGCTTTCTGGGCAAAAGTCTCATATGACCTGTCGCCGTCTTTGAAAATAACCGCTGTGTTCAGACCTGTAATAAGAAACATCTTATGAAAGTCAATTATTACCGAGTCTGCCCTTTCAACTCCTTTAACAAGATTCCTGTAACGATCTGACATAAGAGCTCCCATGCCGTGAGCACCGTCAACATGAAACCAGAGCTTGTTTTCTTCGCAGAAGTCGGCTATGCACTCCAGGTCGTCGTACGATCCGGTGGCAGTGGAGCAGGCATTTCCCACCACACAGATTACATCTTTGCCTTCATTTCGGGCCCTGTCGAGTGTCTCCTGCAGAAGATCGGTGCGCATCCTGAATTGCTTATCCGATGCAACCGGAATAACGGAAGCTTCTCCAAGACCCATAATCTTCAGGTTTCGGGCAATACTATAGTGAGATTGTTCAGAAACAATATAGGCAGGCAGCCGCGCTTTGTCTACTCCCTCTTCCCAGATGTTATAAGAAGACCTTGCCTGCCTGGCAGCCAGCAGGGCAGTGAGGTTGCCGGCACTTCCTCCATGGGTAAGCACTCCGTCAGCACTTTCGTCATAGCCAAGCAACTGTGCAATATGAGTTAGCAGAGCCTTTTCCATGGCCGTATTGGCCGGACCCATCTCGAATACTGCCGAGCCATTATTTAATAGTGCGGCGGTAAAATGTGTTAGAGCGGCAGATGGGAGAGGAGCAGTGCATTGGTGACCTATATAACCAGGATGATGAAGATGATTGGAAGATGCAATAAACTCATCCGTCAACTCCATCAGGCTGATGTTTTCCCCCGCCCGGAGCTTATTGTAGAACAGCTGGTAAAGTGCCTCAGGATCCCTGTCGGGAAGTACACTATGACCTTCACCCTTTGAAATGCCGGATAGATAATCTGCAAGTTTATCAACCAGCTTATGTCCCTGTTCCCTGAAATTTTCCGCTTCGAATTCTTTCACCGCCTGAATCTCTTATTTCCTGGGGGGAAAACCCAGGCTATTAATTTCTGTCTCCTTATTTATCCTGGCAACCGGGTAAAGCCTGTTGTATTTTTCTATCTCAGAGAATTCTGTTTTATAATACAGGTACTCCAGCTGTTTACCCTGGTCTTTTGCAAAAGATGGATCCTCAGCTTTCTTTGCTTCAAGGTCGGCCCTGAGTTCATCATCTTCTTCGAGCAGTTCGAACAGGTGACTCTCAAAGCCTCGTATTGAGTAGAAATCCTGAGATTCAAGAATGGGGTCAAAATAGTTCCATACAAAAAATGAATTGGGTGCATGAGGCTCCAGCATCTCAACAATATACCTGTTTGAGTGCTGGTTTACCGGTACAATATAATCACCTTTGTAGTATTGCATATTTTGAGTTACGGCTTTTACCTTTACGTTCATATTCAGTTTATGTCCCTGGGTAGCGCGGTTCGACGACTCTACTTCCTCTATATAGTAATTTTCTACCTCAATTACCTTGTCTTCTTCAAGCCTGTAATATATAACATTGTTATTGTCGAATTTCTCAATAATCTCTTCCCATGCCTGCGGAACAATATATGCAAAAGGCTTCTTTACACTTAAAACAGGCTTATACTCAGTATAGTGTGGTATTATTTCTTCCCAGGGCTGATTATGGTCATATACACCCCTTCTTCTGCCCGGTCCGGAACTTTCAGACATCACGTATTCATAGCCCTTGAACAGGAGATCTTCGTGCACATCAGGATTCAGTTCCCAGGCCAGGTGAAACTCCTCCTGCTTCTTTATCGCTTCGTCTGCCCTGTCTTTTAATTCTCTTATCTCCCTGGCATTGTCGCTTGTAAAACCCACCAGCTGGGTAAGAAAGTCGATTACCGACCTCACCCTGTCAGGGAAATATTTATAGACAAGATTTTCGGTCATAAACGAGTAACAGTTAAATAAAGCTGTATAGCCTGTTGAATAATATGGATGGTCATTATATGAGACAATACCTTGTCTTATATCTCCATAGCCTATCGTAGCAACATAAGGAATCATGCCATATTCTGAACTATCTTCCATTCGCTTGTACAGATCGGGCAACATCTTGTTTTTAAAGAATTTACCCATATCAGGATCCAGTTTTGAATGCAATGTTTCAATAAGTGTAATTGTATACTGGTGATCAGAACCGTTGGTTGTGTGGGTGTCGAGGAATACATCCGGGTTCAGGTAGGTAAATATACGTGCAAAAGCCTGGGCATTTTTAGTTTCCTGCTTGGCAAAGTCCCTGTTAAGATCCATGTTTTTGGCATTTCTTCTTTTTCCCTTGTACACCGGGCCATCCTGGTTCATCCTGTAGTATTTCGACCTGTCGAGTGCTCCCCCGATATTATAGAGGGGTATTATTGCCAGAACCGTGTTGTCCAGGTAAGTATCCAGTCCTCTTTTCCCTTCCAGCATATCCCATGCAAACTCTATGCTGGCATCAATACCTTCGGGTTCGCCGGGGTGTATCCCGTTATTAATAAATACTATACAGCGTCCCTTCTTTCTTATAGATACAGGATCAAAATCCCCATCCTTCGAAATCATAAACAGGTGCAGGGGTTTTCCTATATCACTTGTACCAATCTCCTTAAGGCTGGCCTGTGGAAATGCTTCTGCCAGTTGTTTGTAGGCATCTATTACCTCATCGTATTCGAGGCTGAGGTTGTCATCATATTTAAGCTTTATATCAAGCTCTTTTTGCGGCTTGCATGCAAGGGCAAAAACTAATAGAATAATTGCTGCGTAAGAAAGTTTCATAGGGGGAAGCTGTTAAAAATTTCCTGAAAATTACAAAAAATGGACATATTGTCTTTATAGCATTTATGCTTGTGCAGCATATGCTTATCCCGGGTCAATAGTGTCAGGGTTTCTTATTATATATACATCGTAATCGCCAAGGTACTTAAAGCCTGCTTTTGTATAGAGCTTTATTGCCTTCAGGTTGGAGGAATGTACTTCAAGCTTTACCTGGTATCCTTTCTCTTTTATATGCCCGAGCGATGCATTTAACAATACTTTTGCCAGCCCCCTGCCCTGGTAGTAGGGATGAATGGCAAAGTGATGCAGATGTATTCTCCTGCCGTCGAAGGTCATCCAGGAAGTGCCGACAAGGTCACCTGTAGCATTGTCCGTCATAAGCAGCAAACGTCCCCCTGTTTCAAGGCTTCTCAATATGGTATCGTTATCATCTCCTCTCTCTGCACCACCCATTCCGGTGAGGGCCCAAAGCCTTTCTATTTCCGGGAAAAGCTGTTGATCATAGTCTGTTATTGAGATCTTATTCATCCCTTCAGGCCTTTACAACATATAATTGTCCGGCCTCCTCTCTCTTCACTAGTATTGCCTCTCCCTTGTCGATAAAGGAGACTTCCGATTTTGCATCATATATTTCATTGTCAATCATTACCTTGCCCGAGGGTCTAAGTACTGTATGAGCCTCGCCTGTACGGCCAAGCATCGATTGCATTCTTTTTGCATCTACTCCTACGTATCCCTGGCTGCTTTGCTGGGTCTTTTCAAGTGCCAGGCTTCCGAATAGCCGGTTTTCGGTAAAAAGTTTCTTGCTCAGCCAGAGCGAGAGGAAGAATGCAACAAATATCGAGAGGAATACAATGGAAAAAGCTGCAATAACTACATTTGAATTCTCTCCGCCACCGGTTCCGAAGCTGAAGTCAATCTTGTCGATCATTCCGAATGAGAGTCCTGTTATTACCCCGGCTATACCCAGCAGGCCGGTTACTCCAAAGCCCGGTATGGCAAAGACTTCAACGGCTATCAGTACAATTCCTGCAATAAAAACAAGAACCTGCCAGTTTTCTGCTATACCTTCAAGGTAGAGTGGTGCAAAATAAAGTATTGCAGCACCAATGGCAGCGAACAATGGGAAACCTACACCGGGCGACTGTAATTCAAAATAGATTCCGCCTATTACAACCAGGATCAGCAGGCTTGAAACAACAGGGTTCATAAAGAACTGGATAATTCTTTCTACTCCACCAGGTTTAAATTCAGCTATTCTTGCATTCTCGAGCGAAGCAAGCTTAAGAACTTCGTCAATACTGTTGGCTTTTCCTTCACAGAAACCCAGCTCAATCGCCTCAAGTGTTGTCAGGGTCAGCACACTGCCTGTATCACTTACACCTTCAACATATACTTTTGGGTCTACCATCGACTGTGCAATATCAGGGTCTCTGTGCCAGATCCATGTGGTATCTCCATTTTCAATCAGCGGCTTCTTGCCATGCGCCTCTGCCGTAGATCGCATCATTCCCCTCATAAACGACTGGTACTTATCGGGTACCTGTTCGCCTGTCTGGTTTACCACAGTTGCAGCACCAATATTACCACCCGGTCTCATATATATGCTGTCGGCGGCAATAGATATTAGAGCTCCTGCTGATATGGCCTGGTTATCGATAAACACGATTACCGGTTTAGGATAATTCAGCAGGGCTGTCCTGATTGAATCAGCCATATCAACCTGCCCTCCGTAAGTATTCATATGAATAAGAATATAGTCAGCATTCATACTGCTTGCTTCTTCAAGGCTTTTTTGCGTTGTTCGCCAGATAGGAGCGGCTATTGCCTTTCTTATTTCATACTTATATACCAGCAGGGTACTGTCCTGCTGCGAGAACAGCATTGTTCCACATATTATAAACAGTAATAGAGTTAGTGTTTTTTTCATCATAGCATAATTAGCTTATTCCAATCTTCCATTTCTTCAATCTTCAACCGAGCGTGCCGGGCCTGTTGGCGACAGGCAAGGTAAGTGAGCTCGACGAAGCGCCTCAGGCGGTGAGTCAATCTTCAATCAATTGTTTATCAATATAGGCAAAAAAGGTATCCATTGCCTGCTTTTTTTCTTTATTAAAGTCGTAGTCGATATTTTCCGTAAGGTAAGTTTTAAGAACATAAGCAGGCATGGTGCTATACTTTTCGTAGCTCCCGATTGCCCTGTCAATATTATTTATTCCGAATTCAAGGGCTTTGTCAAATCTTTTTATAAAGTCACTATCCAGTTCTTTGTTGGCTACCCAGCAGGCGAAAACAAATGGAAGTCCGGTTAATTCTTTCCATTCTGTGGCAAGGTCTGTTTTATACCTGTAATGGTCCTCAAGCTCGAAGCACTGATCACCAATTATAACCAGTGCCGCTCCGGCAGGCAGATCATTGAAATTAAAATATTCATCAGTACTCTTCCATATAAACTCACGCTTCCATTTTTCGGCGGCAAGTACACGGGCCAGTTTAACCGAGGTGCGGCTCCTGTAATCGAGGAATATGGTATCAATATCGCCAAATGGTGAATTACTTACCAGCAGCACAGTTCTTACAGGGCTGTTTGTCCCGATACAATATTTACTTATTATCCTGGAGTTCTTTATATTTCTTATTTCTGCCACTGGCACAAGCCCTATATCTGCTAAATTCTCTTTTAGCTTCCTGGCACATTCTGCGGGATGGTCAATATCAATGCTTGCAAATTCTTCAATGCCCGATTCCCTTAGTCCGAAATTCAGGGGAAAAGTATTTGCATATCTGATGGCCGAAATTCTCAGTTTTTTCATAAGCTGTGGTCAGGGGTCTGGCTTGCCCCGGATAATCTCCGAAATTAGTAAAATTTCAATTTTTTTTCCCCTCTTATTATCGTATTTTTACGGCTGATCATTCTAAAGAGCTAGCAACTACAAATATGGATATTAATAAGCTTACAGCAATTTCACCTGTCGACGGAAGATACCGTGACCGGGTTGCAGTACTGGGCGAATATTTCTCTGAGTACGCACTTATAAGGTACAGGCTTAGGACAGAAATAGAATATTTTATTGCCCTATGTAATCTTCCCTTGCCGGGACTCGAAAAGTTTAATACTTCTTTATTCGAGCGCTTA
This sequence comes from Marinilabiliaceae bacterium, assembly GCA_036350795.1. Taxonomy (GTDB): domain Bacteria; phylum Bacteroidota; class Bacteroidia; order Bacteroidales; family VadinHA17; genus JAUVKT01. The sequence goes on along the minus strand of JAZBNV010000092.1, from coordinate 4,091 downwards.
CGTGAGATATATCTGAAGTTTACACCGGGTGATGCTGAGCGGATTAAAGAGATTGAGTCGGTAACCAACCACGATGTAAAGGCAGTAGAGTATTTTCTTAAGGAGAAGTTCTCAGAACTTGGACTGGATGAATATCTCGAATTTGTGCATTTCGGCCTTACTTCCCAGGATATTAATAATACTGCAAGCCCGTTGTCGCTTAAGGAATTTACTTCGGATGTTTATATGCCCCTTCTTGGTGAGCTAAGGGATGTACTGGAACAGGGGGCCAGCGAATGGAAAGATATTCCCATGCTGGCCAGAACTCACGGTCAGGCTGCCTCGCCTACCCGCCTGGGTAAGGAAATAATGGTTTTTGCAGCAAGGCTGAATGAGCAGATTGAACAGCTGTCGCTGGTGCCGTGGTCGGCAAAGTTCGGAGGAGCCACAGGCAATTTCAATGCTCACAAGGTTGCCTATCCCGGAATAGACTGGCACGCCTTCGGAGAAAATTTCGTGAATGATGTACTTGGCTTAAAACGCTCATATCCAACAACACAGATAGATCATTATGATAACCTGGCTGCCCTCTTTGATGCCTTTGCCAGGATAAACACCATTCTTATAGACTTTTCAAGGGATATCTGGACCTATATCTCCATGGATTATTTTAAGCAGAAGATAAAAAAAGGAGAAGTAGGATCTTCTGCAATGCCTCATAAGGTTAATCCAATAGATTTTGAAAATGCCGAAGGCAATCTCGGGCTTGCAAATGCCATTTTTAAGCATATGTCATCAAAACTGCCCGTATCCCGTTTGCAACGCGACCTTACAGATTCGACCGTATTAAGGAATACCGGGGTTCCGGCTGCCCATACACTTATTGCTTTAAAGTCACTATTGAAAGGAATGGATAAGGTGCTGGTTAACAGGCAGAAGATAGATGCTGATCTGGATAGTAACTGGGCTGTTCTTGCTGAAGCAATACAGACTGTCCTCAGAAGGGAAGGCTACCCCAAACCATATGAGGCCCTGTTGCAACTCACCCGCACCGACGAAAAAATCACCAGGCAACAGATCCATGATTTTATTGATAAGCTGGATCTGGCCGACAAAGTAAAAAATGAGCTTAAAAGTATTACGCCCTTTAACTATACCGGTATATAAGGCTTATGAACAGGTTTAAAACTCTTATTTCATTTATCCTGCCATATAAGTGGTATGCCGGGCAGAATATCCTCTTTAATATACTGGCTTCAATCTTTGCACTTTTTACCTATGTGCTTTTCGGGCCCTTCGTTAATATCCTGTTTAAGGAGATGCCTGATGTGGCACCTGCCGGATCATTCGAGTTAAGCAAGGACTGGTTTGATAACTTTCTTAATTATAATATTGTACAGTTTGTTGAAAGGTTTGGAGAATCCGGCGCCCTTATCTGGGTATGCCTGATGGCTATTACAGCAAGTTTCTTTAAAAACCTCTTTATTTTCCTGGGTAATAATGCCATGGCCTATATACGTGCCGGATCAACAAGAGATATACGCCGCAATATGTATACAAAGGTTTTGAAGTTACCTCTTGCCTATTTTACCGAATCAAGAAAAGGTGATATTCTTACTAGAATCGCAAACGATGTCCAGGAAATACAGGTTTCAATTATGGGCTCACTGACTATGCTACTCAGAGACCCTATTACCATATTGATATTCTTGATTTTCCTGATGTCGACCAGTATACAGCTAACACTTATTGCAATTATATTATTACCACTGAGTGGCTGGTTTATAGGTCGCATTGCCAAATCCTTAAGGGCAACCTCATTTACCAGCCAGGAAAACCTGGGGCGCCTGCTCTCGGTGGTTGAAGAAACACTTTCAGGCCTCAGGATAGTGAAGGCATTTAATGCAGAAGATAAGATGAATGGCCAGTTTGGGAAGGCTAATGAAAGGTTTACACGCTTCCTCAGGCGGGTTGTAAGAAAAAGATACCTGGCATCTCCTGTCAGCGAGTTCCTCTCGACAATAGTTTTGCTTGTTGTATTATATTTTGGAGGTATGCTGGCACTTAAGGAATCAGGACAGCTTTCACCGGATGAACTGGTAGTATTCCTGGTTGTTTTTTCCCAGCTAATCCCACCTGCAAAAAGCATTACAACAGCATATTTCAATGTTCAGAAAGGTTATGCCTCTCTCGACAGGATTGATGTAATTCTTTCGGCCGAGGAAAGAATTCATGAGGCAGAGAATGCAGAAGCCATTAACTCCTTTGAGTCGGAGATAAAGTTCGAGAACGTTGGTTTTGCCTACGACGAAGATAAGGTGCTTGAAAATATTTCACTTAAAATAGGGAAGGGAGAAACTGTAGCTATTGTTGGGAAGTCAGGATCAGGTAAATCAACAATGGTTGATCTTATCCCGCGGTTTATGGATGTGGACGAAGGTAGCATAAGCATAGATGGTAAAGACATCAGGTCGCTTAAGCTGGCTGACCTCAGGTCATTGATGGGAATAGTAAACCAGCAGGCAATACTTTTTAACGACAGTTTCAGGAATAATATTGCTTTTGCACCCGGCGACTACAGCGATGAAGAAATATGGAATGCTGCCAGGGTGGCCAATGCCGAAGAATTTATTAAAGATTCGCCCGGACAGCTCGACTATGTAGTGGGAGAAGGCGGCAGCAGGTTAAGCGGTGGACAGCGGCAGAGAATAAGTATTGCCAGGGCTGTACTTGCAAATCCGCCCATACTGATACTGGACGAAGCCACCTCAGCACTCGATACCGAATCCGAACGACTTGTGCAGCGGGCTATTGATAATCTTATGGAGAACAGGACCTCAATTGTAATTGCACACCGGCTGTCAACCGTAAAAAAAGCCGATTATATAATTGTTGTTGATGAAGGCCGCATAGTTGAAAAAGGCAGGCACAACGAGCTGTTAAAAGACCAGGAAGGTGTTTATTACAGGCTTCATAAGATGCAGGATATAGGGTAGCACCAACCTGAGGTTGGCGCAGCAAGGGGCAAGGGGCAAGGAGCAAGGAGCAAGGAGCAAGGGGCATGGAGCAAGGAGCAAGGACCAAGGAGCAAGGAGCAAGGAGCAAGGACCAAGGAGCAAAGAGAGTCAAAAACCAGGGGAGGTGGTTTTATGCAGGTGCAATTTCTCCTCCTTTTAGGAAAGGAGCCTGCCTGCCGGCGAGGCAGGGAGTACCTTGAGCTTAGCTCAAGGGGAGGTGGTTAGGATTTAAAGTTCAATACAAGACAAGCATTTATGGAAAAAAAGGTAACTGAAGATTTCTTTATGCTTGCCCTTAATCCTAAAACAGGATACTACAGGGTGAGTGGCAACTATCTTAGCTATGGACTATTGGGGGCTATGATAATGGATCTGGCACTTTCAGAATATATAGAGCTTGACGGGAATAATATCATTCTTAAAAAGAGAGGCGTTTCGGGTGTAAATTCCTTTGATACAATGATGGAGATGATTTCAGCATCATCCAGGGAGAAGTCGCTCAGGCTGTGGCTCAGGAAATTCTCGGTAAAAGTCCACCGGTTCAGGAAGGATCTGCAGCAGCATTTTGTTAATAACGGGATCCTGAAAATGGAACGCAGGCGCTTCCTTCTTATACCATATAGCCTTTACAGGCAGGCCGACCCATCCCGCCTGATGAGGCTTACACTCAGGCTTAAGGAAATTATACTTTATAATAAAGCCCCTGAAGAACACGAGCTGATGTTCCTCGGGCTTATTTACGCATGCCGTATGCACCGTACACTTGCCGATACAAGTGAAGAAAGAAGAAAAATCAGGAAGTCGCTGGTCAAATACATGAAGGATAATCCCTATGCCTCAAGTGTAAGCAAGACAATTATGGAAATGCAGGCAGTAATAACGGCCAGCATTTCAGCTGCAGTAATTGCCTCTTCAGCCGCATCATCATCATCGAGGTAGTAAGGCGAAATCTACTAGTAGAAAGTTATCAGGTAGAGGTATTTATTAAGCATTAGAAGTGGCAGGCTAATTGTCAAAAAGAGTCTCCTGGCTAAGCTGGTAAACTTCAAGTTCTGACTCGCTGATTCCTAAAATTTGCCATTTAAGCAAGATTGT
>JAZBNV010000091.1:0-5354 GCA_036350795.1 Marinilabiliaceae bacterium | reverse complement strand
TTTGGTCCCCAATCTAATAACCTGGCTTCAATAATCCGTGGATATAAATCGGCAGTAACTACATATGCCCGAAAGCAAAATCTTAAGTTTGCCTGGCAGCCCCGTTATTATGTTAAAATACTTGAATCTGACAGGGCTTTGGATGAGGTCCGTAAGTATATACGAAACAACCCTGGTACAAAATAAGAGTAAAAGAACGCGAGGCATCGCGTTCATACCGCGGAATTCAAGAGCGCTGCTTCTTTACCTGAAGTAAGAACGCGAAGCATCGCGTTCCTAGATTCATAATAAATTCCTAAATTCGGATTTTGATAAAAGAAACTGACTAGCTATGAAAAAACCCCTGGCCATTACCGGAATAGTATTAGTTACTATACTCTTAGCCTTAATCATCCTCGTAAAAGAAATAAAATCATCAGGTAAGCCAACATATTCAGGCGAGTTGAACCTGTCAGGATTAATCTCGGAAGTCCAGGTAATACGTGATGAAAGGGGAATGCCTCATATTTATGCAGAAAATGCGAAGGATCTCTATTATGCAACCGGATACGTGATGGCACAGGAGAGACTCTGGCAGATGGACCTGATAAGACGGGCAACAACGGGCAGACTTTCAGAAATATTCGGTGCCGATTATATTGAAACAGACCTTTTCCTGCGATCGCTTAAGATGAGCGATAAATCAAAAATGGTAATCGAAGCAATGGACCCGGAAATAAAGCAGTGCGTCAATTCATTTGTAGAAGGAGTAAATACATATATAAATGATGCCGGCTCTGACCTGCCTCCTGAGTTTAAGATACTGAGATATAAACCGGAGCCCTGGTCAGATATTTATACAGCCAATATTATTGGCTATATGGGATGGGACCTGGCATCAGGAAACCTCTCGGGTGATGTGTTTATTTATAAGCTTATTCAACAAATAGGTGAGGAGGCTGCTACCAGGCTTATACCTTACTTTGATTATACAGGTACTACTGTTTATCCCGGCTTCAAACCGGATAACAGGGCGCTGGATAAAGCAGGTGATGCAATCGCTGCTATGAATAGAACAGCTGAGCTGGGGCTTACATCCTTTACTGGAAGTAATAACTGGGCTGTAAGTGGTGAAAGAAGCGAAACCGGTAAACCACTATTTTCAAACGATATGCACCTTGGACTAAGCAGTCCGGGGATATGGATACAGATGCACCAGGTAATCCCGGGTGAACTGAATGTTACAGGTGTAATAGTCCCGGGCGAGCCCTTTGTGGTGGCCGGACATAACGAGAATATTGCATGGGGAATGACCAACCTGATGGTTGATGATATTGACCTGTACAATGAGAAACTTAATGATGACGGAACCAAATATTTTTACGACGGTAAGTGGCATGACCTGAAAATAGAAAAGGAAATAATCAAAACTTCAAAAGAAGAATTTGAAAGGGAAATAAGGTATACTCATCGCGGGCCACTAATCTCCGGTTTCAGGGGAATAGATAAGGATGAACTGAGTATGAGGTGGGCAGGTTATGATCCCAGCGATGAGGTAAGAACAGTATACCTGCTTAACAGGGCGGGAAACCGGGATGAGTTTAACGAGGCAATTTCTTCCTTTAACGCCATAAGCCAGAACTTTATCTATGCTGATATCAATGGAAATATAGGCCTGCATGCTGCTGGTGGTGTTGCTATCAGGGAAAGACATGGTGGTCTGATTATGCCAGGCGATACCTCGCTGTACGATTGGAAGGGCTACGTGGATCACTATAGCCTTCCAAATTCATTTAATCCCGAAGGTGGATCAGTATCATCTGCCAATAATAAAACTGTGGGTAGTGAATATCCTTATTATATTGGAACATATTATTCAATGCCTTACCGTATAAACAGGATCAGGGAGATGCTTGGCGAAAAGGAAGTTTTTGGAATTGATGACTTTAAAAGAATGATCGTTGACCGGAAATCTGATTTCGTTTCCACCCTGGTGCCTATAATGCTTGATGCAGTTAAGGATGAAACACTGGATGGAATTGAAAGTGAAGTGGCTGCCGCACTATCTGACTGGGATTTTGTAATGTCTCCTGATTCATTCTGTCCTACCTTCTTTGAGTACTACTACAAGGTCCTGGTCCATGATCTGCTGGCTGATGATATGGGTGAGCTGTTCAGGGAATTTAATGGTTCGGTAAAGGATTATTATCTGCTGATGATTATGCTTGGGGAACATGATCTGTATATAGATAATATTAATACAGAGGTAGTTGAAGACCTGGGCGCCATCCTGGCAGGATCATTTCATAATACAATTAAACATATAAGCGGACTTCACGGGGACAACACCCAGGACTGGATATGGGGAGATTTGCATGCATTTACTGCCGAACATCCCATGGCATCGGTAAAGATAATTGATAATTTATTTGAGCTTAATAAGGGTCCTTTCAGGGTTGGCGGAGCCTCTCATACTGTATCACCCTATTCATACGGAGATGGTTTCCGGATTAATCACGGAGCATCCGAGAGACATGTCTATAATACTGCTGACTGGGATGAATCATATACTATTATCCCTACAGGGATATCAGGGGTGCCTTCATCGGAGTTCTATTGCTCGCAGACAGAACTTTATTGCAATGACGGGTTTTATAAGGATCATTTCTCAAGGGAGGCAGTTGAGGATGCTGAGAAGTACAGGCTTATTTTGAGGGCTGGAAAGTAGGCTGTAGTATTGAACAGGGCTTAGAGCTCAGAGCTCAGGGCTCAGGGCTCAGGGCTCAGGGCTCAGAGCATGGAGCATGGAGCATGGAGCATGGAGCATGGAGCAAGGAGCATGGAGTGTGTGGTGTGAAATTATATCGGAAATTGTTGAACAGCGTTGTCTTACTACCCGGGTGCGACTCCCAGGGGAGTCGTTAGTATGTGGAGGAATATTGAGTAACGAAAACCTGCAGACTTATATCAGGACAAGACAATTAGGAATCAGGTAATTAAATAAAACCAAACACAATAAATATGGAGAAGTGGACACTAAAAAATAAGATAGCACTTGTAACAGGAGCAACAAAGGGTATAGGTAAAGGGATAATGGATGAGTTCCTGTCTCATGGTGCCATTGTGATTGCAGTGGCACGGGATGTGTCAATGCTTAACGAAGCCGATAACCTTATTCCTGTTAAGGCTGATGTAACAGATGCCGGGGATCGCGACAAACTCTTTAATATGATTGGAGACAGATACGGGAAGCTTGATTGCCTGGTAAATAATGTTGGCACCAATATCCGTAAACGGACAGTTGAATACAGCGACGAGGAGATTGATCTCCTCTTTAATACCAACCTGATGCCTGTGTTTAAATTCTGCCAGGTGTTCTATTCGCTTCTTAAAAAATCTGCCAGCCCGGCTATTGTAAATATGTCGTCAGTAGCAGGTTTAACACATCTCCGTACTGGTCCGGGCTATGGTATGACAAAAGCGGCAATTAACCAGCTCACAATGAACCTGGCATGTGAATGGGCTGAAGACGGGATAAGGGTTAATGCTGTGGCACCATGGTATATAAATACACCGCTGGCTGCCCAGGTACTGAAGAACGATGATTATAAGAAGGAGGTTATGTCAAGAACCCCAATGGGAAGGGTGGGAGAGGTGGATGAGGTGGCAAGCCTTGTTGCTTACCTGTGCATGCCGGCTTCGTCGTATATTACAGGCCAGACGATTGCCGTGGATGGCGGGTTTTCGGTTTATGGCTTCTGATGAAGCTCGTAGGGTGTAGCAGGAACGCGAGGCATCGCGTTCATATTTCTTTATGCATCATAAGTTGAGGAGGCAGTATCTCCTCCCCGGCCGGTCCAGTTGGTATGAAAAAACTCACCAAGTGGTTTATCAACACGTTCATAGGTATGAGCTCCGAAGTAATCTCTCTGGGCCTGCAATAAATTAGCAGGGAGTGTCTCAGCTCTAAAACCATCGAAATAGGTGATGCCAGCTGCAAGAGCCGGCACCGGGAGTCCGTTGGCAATGGCAGTTGCAACAACTCTTCGCCAGCCTGTTTGAGCCTGTTCAAGCTTCTCCCTGAAAAAGTCATCCAGTAACAGGTTCTCCAGGTCGGGATTTTTATCAAATGCTTTCTTTATATCGTTCAGGAATGCAGATCGTATAATACATCCGCCTCTCCACATAAGGGCAATATCTCCATAATTAAGGTTCCATTTATATTCATTTGCGGCCTCTCTCATCAGCTGGAAGCCCTGGGCATATGATATTATTTTTGCACCGTAAAGAGCATCTTTCAGGTCGCGCGTAAACCTGGGTTTGTCGCCCGGGTATATTGGTGTTGGACCGGTAATTATTTTTGATGCTTTTACCCTGAGGTCTTTTTGAGACGACAGAAAGCGGGCAAAAACGGATTCCCCGATAAGGGTTAAGGGTACACCCAGGTCAAAAGCTGCCGTCCCTGTCCATTTGCCTGTTCCTTTCTGGCCGGCTTTATCGAGTATCTTCTCAACAAGGGGAGTTCCGTCTTCGTCATTAAAAGCAAGTATATCAGCCGTGATTTCCATGAGGTAACTGTTAAGGTCACCTTTGTTCCATTTGGAAAATATCATCTGCATTGTTTCAGTCCTGAGCCCGAGCAGGTTCTTCATAAGGAAATATGCTTCAGAAATAATCTGCATATCACCGTACTCGATGCCGTTATGAACCATCTTAACAAAATGACCGGCTCCATTTTCTCCTACCCAGTCAGTACACGGAGTACCCTGTCCCTCAGGCATGTGGGCATCCTGAACCTTTGCCGCTACAGACCGGAATATTTCTTTAATATGAGGCCATGCGGCCGGACTTCCTCCGGGCATCATCGAGGGACCTGTCAGGGCGCCTTCCTCGCCACCACTTACACCTGTACCAACATATAGCAATCCCTTGCTCTCTACATATTTTGTTCTCCTGTCAGTATCAGGGTAGTGTGAGTTTCCACCGTCAATTATAATATCACCCCTTTCCAACAGTGGTATAAGCTGTTCAATAAAATCATCAACAGGCTGGCCGGCCTTAACCAGCATCATGACTTTCCTGGGTTTTTCAAGACTATCAACGAGTTCCTTCAGCGAGTGTGCCCCGTAGAAATTTTTTCCCTTTCCACGTCCATTGATAAAGCTGTTAACCTTATCAACAGTCCTGTTAAATATACTTACCCTGAATCCCTTGCTTTCCATATTTAAGACCAGGTTTTCACCCATTACTGCCAGTCCTATTAAGCCGATATCTGATTTCATATTGTTGTTTATTTGTTGAGAGGTTTTATTGTTGAGAGGTTGAGTAGTTTAGAAGTTGAGAGGTTTAGTGGTTTAGAAGTTGAGAGGTTTAGT
>JAZBNV010000090.1:0-26573 GCA_036350795.1 Marinilabiliaceae bacterium | reverse complement strand
GCAACAGTTGCACTCCCTATAACTCTTGACAGGGTACTGGAAGAGAGAAGGAAAGAACTGATGGGTGAGGGCCACAGGTTCTTTGACCTTATAAGAAACAAAAGAGATATTGTAAGAACACTGAGCCCGAGGGCAACAGCCCCCGGAGTACCTTCAGCTCGTATGAATATCCCATACAACGACTACCAGGTTGTTTTTGCTATTCCACGTTCTGAACTGAATATTAATCCCCTTACCCAGAATCCCGGGTATCAGGGTATTTAATACTTTATCTAATTAATCCAATAAATTAAGATTATGAAGAAAATTAAGATAAATACAAGAATGACGTTCATACTATATATGAGCATCATAGCGATCATTGGATTACTATGGTCGTGTCAGGAAGAAGGTCCGGAAATATTCTGGAATGATAACGAGGCGGCTGTAATAACAGAAGTCACACCCCAGGGCTCTTTTGTTGGTTCTGATGTCACAATTTTTGGCAAGTACTTTTCATCAAAAGCGGAAAATACAGTTACTTTTGGCGGTCTTGACGCCACGATTACCCATGCCAACCTGACTGAGATAACAATTGAAATACCAGGGGTAACTCCCGGAGCAGCTGTAGATGTTGTAGTTACTTCCGACGGGAAAGCATCAAATTCCCTTTCTTACACTACAGGTATTCCAATTATCCCAGTTCTTAGCTCACTTGACCCTTCAAGCGGCAAGGTTGGATCCTCTGTTGTAATAACAGGAACTAATTTCGGCGCAAATCCTGCTGATAATATTGTTAAGTTTGGTAACGCTGAGGCTGTTGTAACGGATGTTACTGCCACTACTGTTACAGTAACGGTTCCTGCAGGTGCACCAACAGGTGATGTTGATCTTACTGTAACCGTTGACGGTGAATCTAATGCATTAACGTATACCGTGCTTGAATCATTAACTCTTATCGTTCCGGTTACCACATCAGAAGATGATGTTGAAGAAGGAGGACTGAACGGAGCGATGACACTTACGAGTAGTGACCTCGAGATTGGAGAATGGGATACCTGGGGTGCCGTTTCTGGAACCGATCAGGGCGTACAGGTTATTGGAATCAGGTTCCCTAATATTACAATACCCCCTGGATCTACAGTACTATCAGCTTCTATCCAGTTAACTTCCGATGCTTCAGGATCAGAAGTACGCCAGGTAACCATATATGGTGAAGCGATTGGAAATGCACCGGTATATACTGAGGATCCTTATAACGTCTCAACCCGTGACAGAACAACAGCCAACTGTGTGTGGGATATACCACCATGGTCCGCTGAAGGACTTAGTGGTGCAGATCAAAGAACAGGAGAACTTAATACAGTAGTTCAGGAATTATTAAACAGGGGAGACTGGGCCTCTGGTAATGCAATGAACTTTATTTTCCTATATACAGGTCCAGCTATTCCAGAGGGAGCGAGCTCTGGTGGCAGGCAGACAAAAGCATGGGATGACGGAGCAGCTAATGTGGCACCTGTTTTGACTATTGTATATGACCTCTAAATTTATAAAGTCAATTACCGAAAATAATCATTTTCAGTGGTTGGGTTAAGTTCACATAGGTTAATTTTAGAGATGAGGTGCCAGGGAGCACCTGGTACCTCATTTTTAGCAGAAATTTTTATAAAAAAGATATATTATGAAAGACTCAGGATCAATTTTAAAAAGATCAATTATATTTTTTGTAAGTGTGATTGCAATTGCAGGAATATTTTGGTCGTGTTCTGAAGAAGATGATGTTGTGCCGGTGCCAACAATTTCAGCTATAACTCCTGCTGAGGCATTGGTAGGAGAAGAAGTAATTATTGCCGGAGAACACTTTAGTTATACACTGGCTGAGAATATAGTTAGTTTTAACGGAACTCCAGCTACCGTGACTGAAGCTATTCCTATACAACTTACCACAACAGTGCCTGAAGGCGCAACTTTTGGAGAGGGGGATGTTACAGTTACAGTAAATGGGCAAGTATCAAACAGCATTTCATTTACTGTTAAAGATTATCCAACTCCAACAATTACGGCTATAAGCCTGGAATTGGTTATGGCAGGCGATGAAGTAACCATTACCGGAACAAACTTTAGTGCTACACCGGCTGATAATACGGTAAGTTTTAATGGAACAACAGCCACTGTAACAGCATCTACCGAGACATCGATAACCACAACTGTGCCTGATGGTGCTACTACCGGGGAAATTACAGTAAGTGTAAATGGTAAAGTTTCAAATGGTGTTGCCTTTTTATACGGATTTAAGGTAACAATAGCTAACTCAGGGGATGATGCTGAAGAATACATGGTTTCTGGAATTGATAGTGGATTTGTTGATTTAACAAGTTCAGACCTGGAGCTATGTACCGAAGGTGATTTAGAACAGCAAGTTATAGGTCTTATTTTTAGAGATATACAAATCCCTCCATCAGCAACAATCGATAATGCATACATTCAGTTTACCTGTGATGATGATGATAATCAGGAAGGACCTCTTCCTATTGATATTCATGGTTTTGCCGAAGCAAATACATCAGCTCCTTTTTCTGAGGCGATAGCTTTTGATATCAGCTCTCGTACTAACACAACTGCGACAGTGAACTGGCAGGCTCCAATATGGGCAGTCAAAAATGAAAAAGGTCCGGACCAGGCAACTCCCAATCTAAAAGCAATAGTACAGGAGATAATTGGTCTTCCAGGATGGGCTGCCGGAAATAATATTGGTTTTAAGTTTACAAACGATGAGACTTTAAGTATTCATCGTGAAGCAGAAGCATGGGATGAATTTGAAGGAGGCTCTGCCGGCTCACCACCGGAATTGATTGTTATTTTTACAGTTCAATAGGATTATTTAAAATAACAGTAGATTATTTAAGAGCTAAGCATGAGATTAAGATAAATTAATCCCGGAATCAGAATTTCCGGGATTAATTTCTATTCTGGTTGTAATAAAAAATTCAAATGATAAGAGACTTAAGATCTGTTTCCGGAAGAGCACTTATATTTTTTATAAGTGTGATTATAAGTGCTGGAATATTCTGGTCATGTTCTGAAGAGAATGCGGATTTGCCGGTGCCAACAATTTCAGCTATAACTCCTGCTGAGGCTAAGGTAGGAGATGAAGTAATTATTTCAGGAACAAACTTTAGTTATACAGCGGCTGAGAATACCGTATATTTTAACGGAACAGCAGCCACGGTAACAGAGTCAATTCCGATACAAATTACCACAACTGTGCCTGATGGCGCTACAATAGGTGATGCAGATGTTACAGTTACAGTAAATGGGCAAATATCAAACAGTATTTCATTTACTGTTAAAAAAACCCCTGATGTAAACAGTCAGATTGTTTTATTAACGAAAAATCCTTATGCCGAAGTTAACTGGTCAGCTGATGGTCAGTATAAGGGTAATTACCATACTCACACAACGAACTCAGATGGAAGTGATAGCCCATCTGTTGTTATTAATCAGTACTACAGCAAAGGATACGACATCCTTGCTCTTACTGATCACAACTATACTTCCTGGACCTGGCCAGTTAATCCGGGCATGCTTGCCATTAGAGGAAATGAGTACTCCAGCTCGCATCATATGAATGCATTTGTAAATTTTACTGCTAACAGCAGTAACCTGGAGAATGGTATTCCGCACGTTCAATCACAGGGAGGTATCTTACAAATTAATCACCCGGGCAGATATAACAACCCATCGATGTGGTTGTGGTATATACCCTGGTTCAGAGATTATTCTGCATCCATTACACTTGAAGTATTTAACCAGGGTGACAGATATCCGAACGACAGGCAACTCTGGGATAACATCAACGAAAATTTATACCCTGCAACAGGAAAATTAGTCTGGGGTTCTTCAAATGATGACAGTCATAAATATTCTCACCGTTTCCACAATTTCCAATTTATGCTAATGCCTGAGTTATCCGAAGCTGCCTGGATAAATTGTTTGAAAGATGGTGCTTTCTACTTCGCTTACGAACCAGCAGGATCTGGCGATGCAAGCGTTCCAAGGATCAGCAACATCTCAGTTGACAACAACGCTAAAACTATTACAATTACTGCAAGCGCTTACAATAGCATCGAATGGATAGGCCCCGAAACAACCATAGTTGCAACAGGAGATATTTTCGACTATTCTGAATATAGGGATAAACCTTTTGTAAGAGCGGTATTAAAAAATTCAAACGGCAATTCTTATACTCAGCCCTTTGGTTTTGAGACTGTTACAAACGATTAATAGCTTAAAATATATGACAACTTATTATATTTTATTAGGGTCGGACTAAGTTAGTTTGGATTAATTTAGGACGGGAGGTGCCAGGCTAAGTCCTGGCACCTTTTTTTTTATTGCCACTTTGCTCCATGACATTCAAAGCATGAAACTCCAACATTGCCGCCGCTAAGATCTGCTCCATGACAGGTAGCGCAATTATTTAAGGGATCATTCAGACCTGCCTTATGCATAAATCCATCCTGGCTTATTGTATGATCAGCAGGTGGATTATACTCAGAGCCTGTTTTCTCTTTTGTACATGCGGCCATAATAATAATAACAGTGACCACAGCGAATAATAAAGTTTTTGCTTTCATAACAGATAAAATTTCGTTTAAACTGATAACGCAGGCTGCCAACTAATATTGATCCTCAATAACTCGCATATATCATAACCCGGCTATCGAAACTCCAACCTTTCTCACCATAAAGCGTTTACCGTATACCGTTTACCGTATACCGTATACCTTCGGTCAACATCTCCCCCTTGCGCAGGGACTGTTTGTAATAAAGAATCCGAAAAAGGCACCTATACCTGCACTTTTAAGTATATCACCCACCAGGAGTACTTCGTAATTTCTTCCTTCAGTAAGGTAGAAATACAGGAACCCTGCCAGTGCTCCAACTGATATAGCTATTATTGTCTTCTTTATTTGCGGTGATTTTAAAAAGCTCGCCCCCCTGCCCTTCTGATCTTCCAGTTCAAGTTTCTTGAATTCCATTCTTTTATATATGTATATATGTAAATGCAAATATACTTAAAATTATTGAATGCCAGGCAGCCTGATTCAGTATGGTAGTAACTTAGAGAAGGTTATATATGTATTTATAACCTTAAAACCTTATAACCTTAAAACTTTATAACCTTAAAACTCCTAAACTCCTAAACTATAATACCTTAAAACTTTATTGCTTTAAAACTTCCAACCTGTACTACATCCCGGTGTTATTTTTCTATTACTTTGTCGTTATTTAAAGTAAGAATGAACAGCAAAGAGTTTAACGATAAGGTTGTAAGTCTTTCTCCAAAGATCTTTCCCATGGTAGCCAGGATACTGGATAACAGGGAAGATGCCAGGGATGCTGTTCAGGAAGTAATGATGAAACTCTGGGAAAAAAGAAAACAGCTTGGTAAACAGGAGAACCTGAATGGCTACGTCTTTCTAACAGCAAGAAATTACTGCATTGACCGACAGAGAACGAATAAGAGGAAAATAAACGGATCAGGTAAAAATACACAGGCAGGACTGATAGATAATATTAAGGTAAAAGAAGATGTAAGCCTGGAAAACAGGGAATCATACAGCTTAATAATCAACCTGATAAATAACCTTCCTGATAATCAGAAGGAAGTTATACTGCTCAGGGATGTTGACGGACTCGAATTTGATGAAATTATTACGCTTACAGGCTATAAAATTGAGAATATCAGGGTCTGGTTATCAAGAGCAAGAAAAAGAATAAGCAGGGAATTAACTGAAATACATAGTTATGAAAGAGGAACAGCTTAACCGAACATACTCGGAATTCCTGGATAAGCACAGGATTATTCCTCCTGATGATCTCGAAAAGGATGTTCTGAGTGCAATAAGAAAGAAACAAAAGTACAGGATTGGTCTTGTTGCATCGATATTAACCATTGCAGCTGTACTGCTTCTGATGGTAACTACCACATTGATAAAACCATCGCAAACAAAAGAGATGGAATATATTGAAAAAGTAGCCCTTCTGCTTGAGGCCAGGGCGATGCTAAGTACAGATAAAGAAGATGCCAACTCTGAATCAGAGATATTATATGAAGACGAATCAATAATTATTTATTCAAAATAGAAGCCTTATGAAAAGAATAGCATTAACACTGTTGACAGTACTTAGCCTGGGCCTGCTCTCAATGGCCCAGGAAGCAAAGGACCTTAAAACAGATAAGAACAAAGAAACCTA
Organism: Marinilabiliaceae bacterium; assembly: GCA_036350795.1. Classification (GTDB taxonomy): domain Bacteria; phylum Bacteroidota; class Bacteroidia; order Bacteroidales; family VadinHA17; genus JAUVKT01. Next base: position 20,333 of record JAZBNV010000090.1, on the reverse strand, counting down.
CGTGAGAGTAAAACCCGATAAGAATGTGCTTGTAATTATCAATAATAAGAGATATGACTCCGAGATACTTGACCTGATTGACCCGGATAAGATTGAGAAGATTGATGTTATTAAAGGAGAAAATGCCAGGGACTTATATAATGAAGAGAATGTAATAGTCATTACACCGAAAACAAAAGAAAAGGAAAAAGATCAAATTGTTATCAGGGGTACAGAAACAGCTACAAATGCTGACAATCCACCACTGATCATAATAAACGGCATTGAAAGCACTAAAGAGGACTTTGATAAGCTATCGCCGGATGACATTATCAGCGTAACTGTAATTAAAGGTGAAGAAGCCCAAAAAAAGTATAACTCCAAAAACGGAGTTATACTTATTGAAGGTAAAAAGAAAGAATAACTTTTCTAATAAGCGCGCTTCTCAATAAACATTGGCCTGCGCCTGTGCATTGTTGCCTGCTCGAAAGAGTAGGCATATTTTATTAATAAGGGTTCTGTATAAGCCCTGCCAAAGAAGGAAATATTCAGTGGGAGGCCAAAGGCATAGCCTGCTGGAACTGTTATGGCAGGATAGCCAGAACGTGCAGCCGGCGATGAGCTGCCACCATTTCCATGATCCCCGTTTACCAGGTCTATGGTCCATGCGAGTCCCCTGGTAGGAGCAACAATTGCATCCAGCTTATTATGATCCATTACCCTGTCAATACCGTTTTCCCTGTAACCACTCAGTACACTTTCAAGTGCTTCCAGGTATTCGGGTGAGTCAAGACCACTCTTTTCCTGTGCCATTTCAAGCAACTCCTGCTTAAAGTAAGGCATTGATTGTGATTCATTTTCAAGGTTAAACCTGATAATATCTTCAAGCGACTTCGCTCCCGAGTCTGCCCTGGCATTTGATAAATACTTATTCACACCGGCTTTAAACTCATAGAGCAGAACATCCATGCTGGCCCCGCTTTTTGAACTTCCGATGCTTTCTTCAATATCAATGAGTTCAGCTCCCATCTCCCTGAGCACATCCAGAGCTTTTTCAATTACGGGGTCAACAGCCTCGTGGAAGCCCATATATGCCCTCCCCACTCCTATCCTGGCACCTTTTAAGCCGTCTTTATCAAGAAACTGTACATAATCATTAAATATCCTGTCGCGGTTCGTAAGTGTTGCCCTATCATCATTATCAGCAGCGGTAAGTGCACCAAGCAAATAAGCAGCATCTTTTACTGTTCTGCACATAGGACCGGCAGTGTCCTGTGTGTGAGAAATAGGTATTATACCAGTCCTGCTAATAAGACCTACTGTGGGCTTTATACCAACCAGGCTGCTGGCGTTTGACGGACAGGTAATCGAGCCATTTGTTTCTGTTCCGATACCCAGCACACAAAGATTTGCCGATACGGCTGCACCTGTGCCGGAACTTGACCCGCAGGGACTGTGATCCAGGTAGTAGGGATTCCTGACCTGTCCTCCCCTTCCACTCCATCCGCTGGATGAGCGGGTTGACCTGAAGTTGGCCCATTCGCTGAGGTTGGTCTTTGCCATTATAATGGCACCTGCCTCTCTTAGCTGAGCCGCAAGCGGTGAGTCCTTTTGTGCCCTGTGACCTAGCAGGGCCAGTGCCCCGGCCGTAGTCATCATTTTATCACCGGTATCGATATTGTCTTTTATCACAATGGGGATCCCATGAAGTGGTCCCCTTAGCTTTCCTTCCTTTCTCTCCATGTCCATTTTGCGGGCAATATCTATCGCATCGGGGTTAATTTCAATAATTGCATTAAGACCGGGTCCTTCAGCATCTACTTTCTGAATCCGCTCAAGGTATAATCCAACTACCTGCTCAGAAGTGTATCTGCCATCCTCCAGGGACTGCTGCAATTCATCTACTGTAATTTCGTTTAATTCAAAATTGTCGCTTTCGCCATATGGTGCCTTTACGATGCTGTCAGAGCTTCTACCAGTGCAGGCTGCCAGAGGAAGACCTGTAGCTACAGCTGCTCCCAGGGCTGATGATTTAAGGAAGGATCTTCTTTTCATAATACTCGATTATTAGGTGTACAACCAAAAGTATTACTTTATTTTAATATATTAGTCATTGATTTTATGCTATATAGCAAATTTATCTAACGAAAACATCCAGCCTTATGCCAGGCCGTAAAAGTTTTTTCAGAGTTGCCATTCCCCTGCTAGTTGTTTCAACTATCACAGCCTGTAACACCTACCAGGAAAATTCAGACGGGGCCTTGCTGAGGGGCGATTCCGGATCAAAGAAAATAGCGCTTGTTTTTACGGGTGATCAATACGCTGATGGCGGAGATTATATTTCAGGAATACTTGACAGTAATAATACCAAAGCTTCATTTTTCCTAACAGGCAATTTCTACAGGGATAGCTGCAACAGGGATCTTATAATAAAGCTGAGAGACGATGGTCACTACCTCGGAGCTCACTCTGACAGGCACCTGCTCTACTGTGACTGGGAAAACCGTGATAGCCTTTTGATCGACTATTATGAGTTCTCGTATGATATTAACCAGAATTACAGGGAGATGATGAATTTTGGGATCGATATATCAGAAGCCCCTTACTTTATGCCACCATATGAGTGGTATAATGAAAGGATTGTGGAATGGAGCAGTCTGAAGTCCCTGCAACTTGTATCTTATACTCCCGGCACCCTGTCTCATGCTGACTATACTGTGCCTTCAGAAAATTCTTACAGAAGCACTGATGAGATTTTCAGAAGTATATCAGATTACGAGGAGAATGCAGAAAACGGGCTTAATGGGTTTTTGCTGCTGATGCATATCGGAACAGCTCCCGAAAGGACTGATAAGTTATACTACAGGCTGGATTCCCTGGTCAGTCTCCTGTCAGGGAAAGGATATGAATTTGTCAGGGTAGATAGCCTGCTGGCTGAAAAAATGCGGGTAAGATCACAAATGGTTCAACTTAACCAGATGGGCTACCTTAAAGGAGAACAGAAAAAGGCATTACTGGTAAGCAGCAATAAACCTGCAGAAGATTTCTACCTGCTTGAATCGGGAAGCAATATGGAAATAGAAAGACTGCTGCCAGCAAGATACTCCGGAAAGGTATGGGACTACAGTAAACAATATTATTACCTTGATTTTACACATATTGATACTGAAGGTGACTACTATATTGCCGGAAGTAAATCCGGTCAGATCAGTGCATGTTTCAGAATATCTGACACAATATATGGCTCAGGCACAGGTAAATTACTTGAGTTTATGCGACAGCAGAGGTGTGGCTATAACCCCCTGCTTAATATTTACTGTCACCAGGATGATGGCAGGTCTATGTTCGGTCCCATGCCTGATTCATCCTTTGTTGATTGCAGGGGTGGCTGGCACGATGCCGGCGACCAGCTTAAATACCTGCTTACTACAAGCTACGCCACAGCACATATGCTTAAGGCCTACGAGCTTTTCCCGGATATATTCTCAGATAGGGTGGATAAATCTGGCAGGGCAGGAAAGAATTCTTTGCCGGATGTGATTGACGAAGCTAAATGGGGACTCGACTGGATTGAGAAACTACATCCCCACCCCGATGTTTTGATCCACCAGGTTGCTGACGACCGGGACCATATGGGCTGGAAGATGCCCGATAATGACAACTCGGACTATGGCTGGGGACCAAATAGTTACAGAGTTGCATATTATGCTACCGGAAAACCCCAGGGAGCAGGTAAATACCTGAGCGAATCAGATGGGATGTCGAATATTGCCGGCAGATCGGCAGCGGCTATGGCACTGGCTGCAGGAATCTGGAGTAAAAATTTCGGCGATAGCAGCTATGCTGAGAAAAGCCTTAGCCTGGCCAAAAGCCTCTACATACTGGGGAAAAAATTCGAAGGAGTACAACAGGGAAACTCCTATGGTGCGCCCTACAGGTACGGAGAAGAAAGCTGGCAGGATGATATGGAGTGGGCTGCCGCAGAGCTTTATGGCCTTACTTCAGATTCAGTTTACCTGGAAGATGCAATAAGATATGCCCGACTGGCAGCAGCAAAAAGCTGGCACGGGCTCGATACCGCAAAGCATTACCAGCATTACCCCTTCGTCAATATTGGCCATCATGCACTTTACAGGCATGTAAATAATGAATTCAGGGATACCCTTGCCATGTATTACAGAACCGGTATTGAAGCTACTTTAAAGAAAGCAGTCGCTAACCCATATAATATTGGTATACCTTTTATCTGGTGCTCCAATAACCTTCTTACCAGCTTAATAACACAGATTATTCTTTATGAAGATATGACAGGAGACCTTACGTACCACAACTACCTTATTGACCTTCGTGACTGGTTGTTCGGACGAAATCCATGGAGCACGTCCATGTTTACAAGCCTGCCTGCCTATGGAGAATATCCCATTGATATACACACAAGTATATGGGCATTAACCGGGATTGAAGTCCCGGGTGGACTGATTGACGGACCTGTTTATGCCAGTATATTTAATTCGTTAAAAGGCCTGCACCTTTCGAATCCTGATGAATTTTCGGATTTCCAGAACAATTACATTGTTTATCATGATGATATTGGCGACTACTCAACTAATGAACCAACCATGGATGGCACGGCCGGATCAATGATAATGATGGCTTATTTCAGTTCCTATTAGACTGTCCCCCATTAAAATATAAAAAAAAAATTTGCATACATCGTATTTCTATGTATCTTTGTTCTATATATTATAAATCTATGTATCCAAAAGAATTAATTAAAGGCACAATACCTGTTATCATACTTAAGCTGCTTGCAGACAATAAGAAGATGTACGGGTACCAGATCAGTAAGAAAGTTCTTGAACTTACTCAGAATAAGATTCAATTAAGAGAAGGTTCGCTCTATCCCGCCCTCCATAAGCTTAATGAAAATGGTCTTGTCGACATTGAGACTGTAAATATCGGTAAAAGGGTAAGAAGGTATTATACTCTGACAAAAAATGGAACCATCCATATGGAAAAGAGAATAGCCGAAACCAGGGATTTCTTAAGTACTATTGATAACATCCTTACATAATAATGCCATGAATAAATTAAGCGACAAACAAATAAGTGATATTTCTGACAGGCTTGCCCAAAGCAACATTAAGTCAGGACAGCTGCTGGAAGATCTTACGGATCATATCTGCTGCCTTATCGAGGACGACCTTATTGCAGGAAAAAATTTCGAAGAAGCAGAGAAGAGGGCTTTTAATATAGTTTTCCCGGGAGGTATGGAAAATGATTACAGCAAATCAATAATAATACTGAGCAGCAGAAGAGCAAGGAAAATGAAGCCATTAATCTTTATCTTACTATATCTTGGTCTTATTATAATGACCTTCAGCTTTATGTTCAAGGCACTGCACTGGCCCGGAGCAGGGATAATGTTAATGGCAGCATGTACACTGTTCACATTTATTTTCACCCCTGTATTTTTTATGTACCTCTATCGTTCAAAACTGGCAAGGGTAATTACCAGTAAAGGCTTATATATTTTTGGATTTTCCGGGATAGTTATTCTGCTTGCCGGCGTTGCAATGAAAGTATTTCACCTGGCGGGAGCCAGCATAACCATTCTGGCCGGGCTTCCTATTATCAATTTTGTTTTTCTTCCGCTAATCTTCAGCGGATTTTACAGGTCGTCGAAGAACAGAACATTACTCGGTACAAAACTGCACAGGCTGTTATATATCTCAGGATACCTGGCATCTTCGCTTTTTCTCTTCGCCGATTTCTTTAAGCTTATGCATTGGCCCGCTTCCGAGGTCCTGTTAATAAGCTCAATCGTAATTTTTAATTTTGGAGTTCTGTCTTTAATTATGATAAAGTTATACAGAAAGACCTGATTTTTCGGTTAATACCATTCTTACATTAGGCCATACAGATATACTTATTCATACCTCAGACTGTCTACCGGCTGATTATTCGATATATCAAGGCTTTTTGCCGTTACGGTTATTAAGGTAATCAATGTAACTATCAATGCTGAGGCTACGAAGATCCAGACACTTATGGGAGCCCTGTAAGCAAAAGTCTGAAGCCAGCGATTTACAGCATAATATCCAAGAGGCCAGGCAATTATATTTGCAAATAATACTGGTTTAACAAAAGATAACGACAGCATAGAAAGCGCCTGTCCGGCATTTGCGCCAAATACCTTTCGTATCCCTATCTCCTTTGTTCTTTTTACCAGAGAGAATGATGTCATTCCAAAAAGACCAAGGCAGCCAAGGAGCACAGCCAGAACTGCAAAAAAAGCAAACAGGGAACCAAGCCTCTGTTCAGTTTCATAGGCCCTGTTAAACTCTTCATCAAAGAAACTATACTGGAAAGGAGCCCCCGGTGAATGCTGCTGAAGAACTGCTTCGATCGACTTCAGGGTTTCCTGCATATTATCGCCCTTTAAACTTATTGATATAAAAGAGGAAACTGTCTCATCCAGGAAAAGGTAAAGCGGTGCGATTTCTGAGTGCAGTGATCTGAAATTAAAATCCCTGAATACACCTACTACAGTCCCTTTCTGTCCGTTCCAGTGAGTAAGTTCCATCCCTATTGGTGAATCCCATCCTGCAAGCTCTACTGCTTTCTGATTAAGAAGGAAAGCCCCCTCGGCATCGGCCGGATAATCTCTTGAGAAGTTTCTTCCGCTGCTTATCTCAATATCGTAGAGATCAATAAAATCATAATCTACAGGGTTGTATGATATAGGCGTACAGTCTCTTACATCCTCGCAAAACCAGTCGGGCCGGGTAAAGTTTGAAATATTGTTGGGCAGATTGAATGAGGTTGATACATTGCTTACATTGCCTATCTTCCTCAACTCGTCCTTAACCACCTGCATATTCGAACTTAAAGATCTGTCAAAAACACTTAATACAATTATCTGCTCTTTCTTGTATCCGGGGTCAATATCGGAGATATAATTTAGCTGGCGCTTAACATTAAGAGTAAGAATAATAAGTACAATAGCTACTACAAATTGTGCTAAAACCAGTATATCCCTTGTGCCTGGATTATTTCTTCCTTTAAACGAAGCTGACTTCATTACACTGAGCGCACTCAGTCCTGAGAGGGACCTTGAAGGTATAAGACCCGTACCAAGTCCTGTAATTACAAGCAATATAGCCGAGAATAATATTGCAAGTGGAATATCAGTTGAATGCAAGGCAAGGTCCCTGTCCATTAAGCTTCCAAAGAAGGAAAGGCATACTGATGCCAGGACGATTGCGATTATTATTGATACAAAAGCTATTATAAATGACTCGGTAAGAAACTGCTTTACCAGCTGCAGTCTTTTTATTCCCATTACTTTCCTGATCCCAATCTCCCTGGTCCTGTCAGAAGCTATTGCAGTTGTAATATTTACGTAGTTAATACAGGCAATAAGCAGTATCAGGAAAGCTATAGTACTAAAAATATATACGTTTCTGATATTGCCGTTCACCATTAATTCCTGCTGCCTGTGGGAATGCAGGTGTATTTCACTTACTGGCTGGAATTTAAAATACTGCTTATAGGGCTCTCCTGATTCTGGAGTCCAGCCCGTAAGTTCCTTCTCAATCTCAACCATACGTTTGTCGAGTGTAGCTGTTTCGGTTCCGCTGGCAACTTTCAGATATGTATAGGTATAGTTACTGCGCCAGCTATCGACCCTGTCGCCGGTAAGCTTGAAATACCCCGACACCGGGAATATTATATCTGTTTTAAAATGTGTATTACCAGGTATATCTTTAAATACTCCGGCCACCCTGTAATCATATTGCCTCGATACGGTAATCAGTTTCCCCAAAGGGTCATCCCTTCCAAAATATTTATTTGCCAGTGTCGAAGATATAAGAACATCATCCATACTTTTCAGAACCGAACTACGATCGCCCTGTAACAGATCAAATTCGAACATATTAATAAACTCGTTATCAGCATAGTAGTATTCATCTTCAGTATAATAGTTACCTCCGCAGGAAAGCAGGAGATTATATCTCCTTATTATATGTGAAGAGCTTTCAACCTGGGCAATATTATCCTTAAGGTGCTGCGCCATTGCGGGTGGAGAACAGGTGTACTCATCCCTCACCACCCTGTAAATATTTTCATAGTCGCGGTAGTACCTGTCGTAACTTAGTTCATGCCTTACATAAATTGCTATAAGCAGGAAGGCTGCCAGGCCGACTGCAAGTCCAAGGATATTAATAGAAGAATAAAGTTTTCGCTTGATAATTGAGCGATAAGCGGTTCTGAGGTAGGTAGTAAACATGGTTAACTTGATAGTTTATAGTAAAACATCAGGCCAGGTGAGGTGTTATCAAAGGCGAAGCAGTTAGCTGCTTTCCAATCTTAAGACGGACGAAATATCAAAGGGTTACACCTTCTGCGTCAAATTTTCAATAATACCCAAAATGTGCATTCATAATCAAGCGTTTTCAATATATTTGGTATATAACAATAATCTATTGCTATGAAGAAATTTCAAGTTTTTGCCGGCCTGCTTTTAATGTTGATATGTACCGCTTCTGCCCAGAACAGGGTACTACCTGCTGATACCAGCATAATCACGAGGCACCAGACTACCATTAATGGTAAAAAGATACAATATACCGCCACTACCGGTACAATGCCGGTATATATTGAAGACAAAGCAGTTGCTGCTTTGTACTATACTTACTATACACGTGATATTGAAGGAAACAGGGATACCAGGCCCCTTATTATATCCTTTAACGGAGGACCGGGCGCAGGATCATTGTGGATGCATATGGCTTATACCGGCCCAATGATTGTAAGCATTGACGAGGAAGGTTACCCGATTCAGCCCTACGGGATAAAACAAAACCCCTACTCTATCCTTGATATAGCCGATATTGTGTTTGTAAATCCGGTAAATACAGGGTACTCCAGGATGATTCCTGACGAAGATGGTAAACTTCCCGACCGCGAACTTTTCTTCGGCATAAATGCAGATATTAAATACCTGGCCGAGTGGATAAGCAGTTTTGTATCTAAGAACAACAGGTGGCTTTCTCCCAAGTATATTATCGGTGAAAGTTATGGCGGCACAAGGGTCTCAGGGCTGGCATACGAGCTGCAGAACAGGCAATGGATGTACCTTAATGGTGTAATAATGGTATCGCCTGCCGACTACCTGGTATTTGAATCGGATCTTCCAATCTCATCAGGTATTAATCTCCCCTACTTTGCAGCCACTGCATGGTATCATAAAATGCTTCCGGCTGCCCTTCAGCAGAAAGATTTAACTGAAATATTACCTGAAGTTGAAGAATACACTTTGAATAATTTAATACCGGCACTATCGAAAGGCGGTTTTATTACTGATGAAGAAAAGGAAAGTGTTGCTGAGAAGATGGCCGGCTATACCGGGATAACAAAGCAGGAAATCCTTAACCTGAACCTCGATCTTACTACAGGTTATTTCTGGAAGAACCTGCTTCGGGACAGAGAGGGATTAACTATTGGGAGACTCGACTCAAGGTACAAGGGTCTCGACAAATATAATGAGGGCATGCAACCCGATTTCAGTATTGAAATGGCAACCTGGAACCATGCTTTTGCACCTGCGATTAACTATTACACAAGAGAAATCCTGGGGTTTAAGACTGACCTTAAATATATGCTCTCTGGAGATGTCAGGCCATGGGACAGGTCTGATAATAGCGTCAGGGAGAACCTCCGGCTGGCTATGGCGTCAAATCCTTTTCTGAAGGTAATGTTCCAGGCTGGTTATTATGATGGTGCCTGTACCTATTTCAACTCAAAGTATACAATGTGGCAGATTGATCCCTCTGGTAAGATGAAGGACAGGTTCAGATTTGAAGCTTACCGCAGCGGGCATATGATGTACCTGCGCACAGAGGACCTCCAAAAAGCAAATGATGACCTTCGCAGCTTTATACTTAAGAGTATAAATATCGGAATACCAGCTAAATACGAGTAGATAAACAAAACCTGGAAGCAATTTATGACCATGAAGAAAAATATGTTCTTTTTAGTATGCCTTCTGTTATTTAACACAGGGATAACAGCGCAAATAGATATTGAAAAAGTTAAGGCTATTGACAGTTTATTTCTTGACTGGAATAAACCGAACCATCCGGGTGGAGCTGTTGGAATAATGAAGGAGGGTAAACTTGTATATTCCAAGGCCTTTGGTCTTGCAAGCCTGGAGTACCTTGTACCCAATGCACCGGGTACCCGTTTTAATATAGCTTCAATATCAAAGCAATTCACAGCACTGGCTATTGTGAAGCTACACCTGGAAGGGAAATTGTCAATAGACAACGATATACGTGATTACCTTCCCGAACTGCCTGACTTCGGGTATAAAATTACCTGCCGGCACATGCTTCATCACACCAGCGGACTGAGGAGCCTCCATTTAATGCTGAGCCTTGCCGGATGGAGAGGTGATGATGCCAGGAATAATGATGACCTTCTCAGGTTTATGACAAAACAGAAGGATCTTAATTTCGAGCCCGGATCTGAATATATGTATTGCAATACTGGTTATATCCTTATGGCAATAATTGTAGAGAGACTTACCGGCGATAATTTTGCCGACTGGATGAAAAGAGAAGTCTTCATACCTCTTGGAATGTATGACACCTATGTTGAAGACAGGTACAACAGGGTTGTAAAAAATAATGCAACATCATACAATGAGACTGCGGAGGGATTTATGAGGGAAGTGGAATACTGGGGATACACTGGCTCAGGAAATATACATTCCAGCATAAAAGATATTCTTAAGTGGTATCGTTACTACTACGATGCACCCTCCGGCTGGCAGGATGCATTCGGAATGATGCTTACAACAGATCCCTTTAATGACGGTTCTCACAACAAGTATGCCTTCGGGGTAAATGTCGAAGAATACCTTGGTGAAAAAAGAATCTCACACAGCGGTTCAATAGGCGGATACAGGGCTTATGCAGCCACTTTTCCGGATAAAGAAATTGAATATGTTGTCCTGACAAACTTTTCTTCATCAAACAGCGGTGGAAAGGCCGACAGGATAGCATCAATACTACTTGATAAAGTAATTCCCGGAAGACCTGCTGCAGAAAGAACAGGAGAAATAAAGGAATTCAAAGTAAGTGAAAGTATGCTCAATAATATTGCCGGTGATTACTGGTCTGCCGAGCTTGAAACAATTTATCGCTTTTATTTAAAAGATGGCAAATTATATGGCTTTCACAACAGGCATGGAGAGTTTGAACTAATAGCAAAGGATAGAAATATATTTGAAACGCAGGGTGGACCAGTCAGTAAAATAGAAATATTGTATGATAAGAGTGGAAAGGTAAGTGGAATGTATTTTACTAATTCAAGGGTGCGAAACCTGGAAATGACAAAACTTAATATTAAACTATAAAGTGATAGATCAGAAGGTATTAGTTATCAATGCGCTTTCTCAGGATATGCAGATATTTTGATCCGATAGGAATCCTTGCAGACCCGATCTGAACATGGTTGTCGGCTATAGCATCCACCTTATCCATATTAACTATATAGCTGTTGTGTATTCTCAGGAATTTTTTCCCGGGTAAACGTTCGATAATATCGGAAAAGGTCATCCTGCTCATTGCTTTTGATTCTTTACAGACAAATTGGAGGTAGTTTCCTTCTCCCTTAATATATTCGAGTTTATCAAGTGCAATTTTCTTGTGCCTGTAACCATCCTTAACAAAGAGGGAAAGCTCTTCACTATCAGAATTACCATTCTGCAGTCGGAGGGAGTCTTCCACCCTGCTGATAGCTTTTCTGAAGCGATCAAGCTCAATGGGTTTAAGAAGGTAATCTGTTACCTGGTATTCATAACTTTCAAGTGCATATTCAGAATAGGCAGTAGTAAGTATTATATGAGGCTTATATGTAAGTTTTTGAATAAACTGGATTCCTGATATATCCGGCATATTAATATCAAGGAAGATAAGGTCTATATAAACGGTTTTAAGATATTCCAGTGCCTCGCCAGGATCAGTAAAAGTGTCAAGCAGACTAACACCAGGCACTTTCAGTGATAAAATTTCTATCACCTCAAGCGCCCTGGGTTCGTCGTCAACTGCAATTGCTCTGATCATCGTATCACAAACCTAAACTTATTTTTTCTTTGAAGCAATATCCAGTATCACTATATATTTTTCTTTTGTTTCCGCAATTGATAGTTTATGCAAACCGGGATAGATATATTCAAGTCTCTGTTTTACATTCTCAACTCCTATCCCAAACCCGCTTTCTTTCTCAAATTCATGGCTGCCTTTAAGTAAACTGTTTTCGATAAGAAACTGGATCTTGTCCCGGCTTGCTTTAAGGTCTATCTTCAGCATTGACTTAACACCCGGGTTAATGCCATGCTTAAATGCATTCTCAACGAAAGGGATTAAAAGCATCGGGGCTATTTGCGCATCGCTATAGTCAATACTGATATTAATACTTATATCGTGTTGAACCGAGCTTCTTATAGACTGCAGCTGTACATAATCCTTAATGTATTCAGCCTCTCTTTCGAGAGCAATAAATTCCCTGTCCATATCATCAATCATAAAACGCATCAGATTGGATAACTTTGCTATGGGCTCAGCAGTCTTATCATTCTTCTCTTTCAGTGCGTATGAATAAATGGTGTTTAGCGAGTTGAAGAGAAAATGAGGGTTTACCTGGGAGCGCAGGTGAAGTAATTCGGCCTCTTTCTGGCGAAATAATTTAAAACCTCTGGTTTCCTTCTCCTGCAACAACCATTTAATATAATTATAGAAAGCAGCCGGAATAAGCAGCAAAAATGTAAAAAGTATGTTTGACATATCCAGACCATACCTGAAACTGATAGTATCTGTAAAGCGAAGCTCTATATTCTGTTGCTTTAACAGAAGCGCAGACTGCACTGATTCGGCAAGTATAAGCACAATCCCCTGCGAGATAAGTATAATAAGCAGGCTTGAAATAAAAGTAATCCAGCTTCGGGTCTTTATAAAGCGTGGAACTAAGCTGAAATTTATTATCAGAAATATTACTATTAATGCATAGGTATAAATAAGTCCTGTAAATCCCATATTATGCCTTGCATTGCCTGTTGCCAGAGCATTAATAATCAGCAAGATGATAATTAATATAGTATATTCCCAGCTAAACCTGCCAGCTTCAATCAACTTCCTGGTCCCATAAATCTTATGTTTCTCCGAGTATAGCAGGAGGTAGAATAACCATGACAGAACCAGGGCGAAACTAAACCAGAATTGCATTTGCAAAATATCATAGGCAAAGCCGGATATAATATTCTGACCATCAGCGAAAGCAAGTAATTCGAATAAAAAAATATCAGATATAATAAGAGCTGCAACAAGCAGGCAGTAACTGATTACTCTCTTATTCAGTGCAAATACCGGGATTAGAATCTTTATGTGTAAAAACAGGGTAGCAAGAATAATTACTGGATAAAAGATTACAATTATCCCTCTATAGGGAATCATTTGTGCCAGGAATACAATAATTAGTATAATAACAGTAGCATATACCAGATATTGTATCACCCTGTTTATGCTTATCCTTAATCCTCTTCCCTTTAAGTAAGATCCGAGTCTTTTGATTGCCAGAAATATAGCCAGAATTACCAGAGAGAAAACAATAATACGCATTGCAGATTGTCTGAGATCGTGAGGTATATTAAAGCTTTGCTCCTTTAACAGGGATTGCTGTTTTGCGATATATGCTTTTAGCTGCTTGTCTGCTACTCTGGAATCGAGATATTCTAACAGCCGCACTTTGGCCACATCAGTATTTACACGGTCCAGCAGTTTATTAAGCAGGTCAGTCTGGTATGTCCTGAGGCTTTCTCCCATAAGATTTTTCGACGACCAGTCAAGTAAAAGTCCGGGAGCAATATCAAAATAAGTGCCTGACTTTTCCTTAATTATTCTGTAACTGACATAGTTGTTTAAAAACTCTCTTGTTTCAGGTGCATACAGGTAGTCCTCAACATCTGTAACAGAGTTACTAAAATGCTGATCCAGATAATCCGGGACTTTGTTTTCGGGAAACTTTCTATAGTTGATCCTGTAAAATGTAAATGCATCATATATTGCCTGACAGGCAATCATTCTGAGCTCATATTGATAGAAAGCTGAATCAGCCAGACGCAGTACTGAATCCTGGTTGATATAGGCTATCAATTCTTCATACCTGGTATCATGCACATGCTTAAACTTCTCCGGATCGATAGAATTATTTGAATGTGATTTATAGGGATTACTTTCGTAGTAGAGATATTTTTCCTTCAGGTAGTTATTTCTTGCAGCACCTTTACCACTATATTCAATACTCTCCTTCTGGGTCCAGTAGTTAGAATAATACACAATGCTGTCGCCGGGTGAGATAAAGACCGGAGCACCACCTCCCATGCTAAACGAACATTCGGTAAAGGGGAAATCCAGATCCCCGATAATAAATTCAAAGCTTCCGTCTTCCCCGATTCTCTTACTCAGCCTTTCGCTTTCTGTTTTTACAGTCTCAGGATTATACCTGTAAACAGTAAGGTTTACGTAGGTAGCATAATAATTATCTATTTTACCCCGAAAAATTGCTTTACCCTGGGGAAACAGATTTAGTGTGCACAGAACCAGCACCAGGAATATTAAATATTTCTTCATTTTGTAGGCTCTTTGGTTTATCAACAGCCAAAATATCCACTTCCCTCGAAGCAATAAAATAAATGTTACGGATTAAATGAAATATGTTATGGATTTACTTTTTCCTTTTGCCCCTGCCTTGCCGGCTGGCAGGTTTTGACTTATGCCTTGATTTATGCTCCTGATCAAGGCGTTCATCTTCTTCATAAAGAGCCTTCCAGTCAGGCACCTTTTCCTGAGAGAGGTCTTTTGTTAGTTCGTAGTCTGATCTCGATATCAGTAGCTTCTGAATCTGCTTGCCAAGTCTTTCTTCAATCTTTGCAAGCAACTCCTTCTCCTCTGTGCTGCAAAATGATATTGCCATACCCTTTTTATCGCCCCTGCCCGTTCGTCCAACCCTGTGCACATAGTTCTCCCCGCTTTCAGGAAGATCATAGTTCACAACATAGTCTACTCCATGGATATCAATGCCCCTGGCACTTACATCAGTAGCAATCAGAACCTTAATAAAAGCACCCCTGAAATTATCCATGGTGCGTTTCCGCTCCGACTGCTGCTTGTCGCTGTGTATGGTGCTTGATTTGATATCCACCCTCTCAAGTGCTTTCATTACCCTCTCTGCCCTGATTTTTGTCCTTACAAATACAAGTATCTTGCTATCAGGATTATCCCTGATAAAGGCTTCAAGGAAGAAGCGCTTATCGTCCATTTCTATAAAGGCAACAGAATGGTCAATATTTCTTGCAACAGGATCCTTGGGCGAAATCTCAATCCTTATTGGGTTTGTAACCAGCGAATAGGCAAGTTTTTTTATCTTTTCGGAAATAGTGGCAGAGAAAAACAGTGTTTGTCTCTGCTTTGGGATATATTTAATCAAATCCCTGATATCCTTAATAAAGCCCAGGTCGAGCATATGATCAGCTTCGTCAAGAATCAGTATGCTTACCCTGTTTAAACGGAGCTTTTCCTGGCTATGCAGATCAAACATCCTTCCTGGGGTGGCAATCAGTATATCTACTCCTCTTTCGAGTTGCTTAACCTGTGGATCCTGCTCAACACCACCATGAATGGCGTAGGCATTAACCCTGGTGTTTGCCGCCAGGGCTTTGAAAACTGATTCTGTCTGAAGTGCAAGCTCATGCGTGGGAACCATAATAAGGCAGAGCACACCGTCGGGCCTGCGGGCCTTTAGCTTGCGCCGGTTAATAATATCAATAACGGGAATTGCAAAAGCAGCTGTCTTGCCTGTTCCGGTTTGAGCTATTGCCAGCACATCTTCCCCTTTCAGTATAGGTGGAATGGATTTATACTGTATATCAGTGGGCTTCTTATAGGCCAGCTCTGAGATATTCTTTTTTATCTCCTCGTTAATTCTGTAGTCTTCGAATCTCATTCAATAATTTATTGCTGCAAAGATAAACGGATTAGATCCTTCGCGAGGCTCAGGATGACAAAATAATTCAACTCTCAATCCATCCAGGCCCTACTCTCTACTCACTACTCATCTACTCACCACTCATCCACTCTCCCCTCTCCACTCTCCATCAACTACCAGGATGATATGTTCTCTCTGCATTTGCCTCAATATCTTCCCTGTAGTAAAGTACGTCCTTAAAAACGCCGTTTATGTACATTTCTGCCTGGTCGTCAAAATGAGGTGATTCGGGATCGCCGCTGATTCCTCCGGCCAGGATGCTTTTAGCTACGACTTTATCTCCGAACTCAACAAAGGCCACAAAGCTGTTCCCGCTTGTGCCATACATCTTTTTTGTCCCGGGGTAGGTCCGTGCCCCGAATGAGGCCAGCGATCCCCAGGCACTTGATGCAAAGAATACCGGCAGGCTGGGCTCATCATCGTTAAAAGGCTGCCTTATTTCCCCGTTAATGCGCTGGTACCTGTTTACCTCACCCCAGGGAAGCTCCCATGTACCAAAGTCCTCTTTCAGGGTGTTAACAGCACTGCTCAGTGCTTCAATCATATCTTTTGCCTCAAGCTCCCTTGCAATAACATCGAATATGGTTTCGCCAAAGGGGACTTCCAGTCCTCTTGACCTGCCCAGGATGGCCTGGCCCCAGTATACTGCCAGGGTGGTTGGAACCGATTCGGCAGAAAAGCGCATATCCCAGTCGCGTAATGCATTAACAGGATCATTAAGTTCGAGTGCCACTGTTGCATCCTGTCTCTTTACAATATCATAAGCCCTCACAAGAGCCGGGATAGTAATCCCGAATGCAGGCAGGTAGGAATCGTATGCAACATCAATTAACTTATCCAGATCAAAATCCTTCTGACCACTTAAAACCCTCACTGCATGATAACCGCGTGGATTCTCTGCATCCGGAGCCATATATACAGGGTAATCCTCTCTTTTAGGACTGAATTCAAGGCAGGCGGTAAACGGAGTCTGGTTACAATTTTGTATCCATCCGTTTCCGGGATTCAGTATATGAATCATTTCATCAACTGTATGCAGTCCCTGCCAGTCTGTTTCAGGCTTACTTCCGTCAATAATGCCCGAATAATCGTACTCAGGGTTTCTTACAGGTATAAAATTGCCATGGAAATAGGCTATATTACCGTCAGCGTCGGCATAGACGGTATTATTTGATGAATTTGTGAGCAACTCCATGGATTTATAAAATTCGTCATAATTCTGTGCTTTGGTCCTGGTGTAGGACTGTGTAAGTGCCTTAACATGTTCTACCATTATTGAGAACGAGAGCCACTTATTATCCCTTCCCCTGATTACGGGGCCGTGATGGGTATAGTAAGCTTTTATATCGATGCTTGACATTTCCTCACCATCTTTATAAGGAATAGTTATTATTCTTTCCTTTACCGGTCTGAGCTCTTCTCCGTATTTATAGAAATACTTACCGTCCTCTTCCACTATTGTTTCCTCGTAGATATCAATAGCATCTGCCTTTGTTGAGGTATGCATCCATCCGCATCTTTCGTTAAATCCCTGGTAAATAAAAAACTGTCCCCAGGTAACTGCTCCGTATGCATTCAGTCCCTCCTCGCTAACCATATGCACTTCAGATCTGAAAAAGAAGGATGTATGCGGATTAATCAGCAACATGGCGTTCCCGTTCTTATTTAATGTGGGAGCTATGGCAAAGCCGTTGGATCCCCTTGGCTCGCCATCAGGAGCCAGTCCTGTATTAGCTATGGCAACATTATGATCAGGTCCGTAGAACTGCTTCAGACCGTTTACCGAAATCTTTTCGATATCACCTCCTATACTGCCTTCGCTGAAAGCAAGAGCCATCCAGGGTTCAAATCTTGTTAGTAGCATGGGGGTAACTTCCGGATGCGTATAAAGGTAGTAGTTTGCACCATCGGCAAAGGCATCCATTAACTTCCTGAGCCATAATGGACTCTCCCTGTACTCTTCCTTAAGTTGCTCAGGATCAATAAACAATTTCATCCGCAGATCGGTATATATCAGCTCCTCTCCTTCTACTTCTGCCATTCTGCCCAGGGCATTTATATAGTTAACCTCAACACGGTTAAAGTCATCTTCACACTGTGCATAAATCATCCCGAAAACAGCATCCGCATCGGTTTTACCGTAAATATGCGGGACACCGAAATTATCGCGGATTATACTTATTCCTTCCGCCTGTTGCTTCCACCTGGCTACTTCATCATTCCTTCCGGAGCATGATCCAAGTAATAAAACAATAATTAACAGAAAAAAAGACCTGGGAAATTTCGAAACAGTTTTCATCATTTAATTAGGATTTTAGATATTTACAGCCTTCAATATATGCATTTTTAGGGATTCAAAATATTATTCTATAACACAATTAATAAAATAAGTATTTCTATATTTAGTCCTTCATTTTAAAGCTAAAACTATGATCAGAAAATCTCTCTTTACTGTAATTGCAATCTCTTTGTTTTCAATTGCCGCTTCTGCAGAAGATATCAGCGGAAGGTGGAAAGGCTCGGTAGATACCCCGGATGGCAGCTTCGAGGTATACTTCACCTTTGCAGTCGAAGATGGCAAAATTACAGGTACTTTCGATTCGGGCATGTCTCTAGAGTCGATTAAGGATGGAAAATTCAAAGAAGACAATGACAAGGTATTTACCTTTAATGCCTACGTAGATGTTGCGCAGCAGAACATTGATTTTTCATGTACCATTAAGGAGGATGGTAAAATCCGTGTTACTGTTGTTGGCTATGATATGTTCTTCGATATCAGCAGGATCAAAGAGGAATAGTATCCAGGATATCTTTTACCAGCCGGTCGAAGTCCATTGATCCATCCGGTGAATAGCCGAGGACCACTATAATAAGATCACGCGAAGGCAGGATAAAAATTCTCTGGCCGTCGTGGCCTACACACATATACATATCACGGGGGGCAGAAGGCAGCTCGCCCGATCTGTTTAACCAGAAAAAGGAGCCATACTCTCCCCCGCTGGCTTCTGCTTCTGCTACAGTATAATCTACCCAGCCTCGTGGAAAGAGGGTATCGCCACAGAATATCCCGTCCTGCTCATATAGTAAGGCGAACCTGGCATAATCCCTGGCTGTCATATAAAGATAGGATGAGCCTACAATAGTACCGGAAGGATCGCATTCGAAGACTGCATCAGTAATTCCAATACGATAAAACAGGTCCCTCTGCGGAAAGGCATAATAGTCATCATCAGATTTAAATTTCTGTCTTAAAAGGTAGCTTACAATATTGGTTGTACCGGATGAATAGTACCAGTGTGATCCGGGATCATAATCAAGCTCCTGGCTATAGGCAAACTCAGCAAAATCATAAGCTTCGTGCAGCATAACTGTAATATCAGACCTGTTTCCATAATCTTCATTCCAGTGCAGGCCGCTTTGCATCTGCATAAGGTTATTTAGCGTTATTTCAGACCTTTTGTCTTTTTCCCAGGCTTCTATGCCTGCAGCTGAGTTGATATCCACCAAACCTTCTTTTGTCATTATCCCTATCATTGCATTAACAACACTCTTGGCCATCGACCAGCTCAGGAACCTTGTTTTGCTGTTAAACCTCTTCTTATAAGCCTCAGCTACAGGCTCACCCCTGTGCAATACCATAAAAGCGTAGGCGCTGCCTCCATAAGAGTCGTATTCAATCAGGCTGTCTGAAATCATGTTTAAGGCCTCATGGTCAATATCAGAGTCTGCAGCATTAATTATATCACCTTTTGGCCAGTCAAGAGTGTCACCATCATATCCTGGTTCCGGAATACCGGGATAAGAAACATTTCTCAGATCAGAGTCAGAAATATCCCTTAAAAGGGTAACTCCGAATTTATCCCTGTAAATGGCAGTGGATTTTCCCCAGAGGAAGCGGCTGCTTACCGACATATCCTGAATATTCACCTTGTTTTTTGTAAAGGCAATAAATGAGAAGTTAAGGTCGGTGCTTTCCATATCTTCCTGTGTCCTGCCCGAAACAAAAACTCCCGAAGCCAGGTTTTTTGCAGCATATCCGGTTATTATGTCCAGCAGGGAGTTAAGATAAATAGTGGCGGCACCCAGGATAAGAATAAGGACAACGATAATGATTTTAACAGTCTTTTTCATAGCAGGGAATATGAGTTAAAGGTTAAAGGTTATAAGTTAAAGGTTAAAGGTTATAGGTTATAGGTTAAAGGTTAAAGGTTAAAGGTTATAGGTTATAGGTTATAGGTTAAAGG
>JAZBNV010000089.1:0-2543 GCA_036350795.1 Marinilabiliaceae bacterium | reverse complement strand
TCACGCTTGTTGCACTGGCATAAATCACTTCAGAATTTTCTTCCAGCCTGTACTCCAGGTTAAAAGGATATGATTCAATCCGGTCTGTATTGATATAGCAATTAATACTATCTCCCGTATTTGTAATAATATATCCCTCCTGGTATCCCATCTGTGCAAATGCCAGCTTTGATATTATGAGGACTAGTATTGAGGTCAAAAAGAATTTTCTTTTCATTATTGCAGGTATGTGCTGTCAAAATTAGTTATTAGTTCGGATTAATTTGATGTTTTAGAATCTGAGTGTTTCTGTAGAAGCCGAACTATAATTACCGGAAGTTTATCTTCGCTTCCCCGTCAGCTTATTCGCACAAGGATAAGCCACAGCATAATATATTCTGCGCTTGCTTGTTTTATGTGTCGATTACCTGATTAGTTGCAGCAGGGCACTTATTAGTTATTATCCTTTTACTTCCCAGCCATAATCAATATATTCCCAGTCGAATTCATCGCCCTTTACCTTCAGCAGCAGGAATCCTTCCTGGAGATCACCAATCGGGCCGTTCCACCACGACGCTGATACTGCCCCACCGGTAATAAAGTGCGTGCCGGATGCATATATATCTTCAAGGTAATGGAGGTGACCCTGCAGTACAAGTTTTAGTTTGTGGTTTGCGAAAAGATCCAGTACTTTTTTTGAGTTTGTTATTACCGATCCCTCACCGTTTGCAGCTGTAGCTCCATTGTCGATCTGGGCCTGCACACTAATCATGGGTATATGTACGCTTATTACCAGGGGTGTGTTTTTATCTACAGTCTTAAGGTCTTCCCTGATCCATTCCAGCTGGAGGCTGTCGATATGGCCGTAATAGCCCTGCCTGTCTTCGCGCTCATCAATCGAATCAAGAATATAGAATCTCCATCCACCGTGGTTGAAAGCATAATATCTTTTGCCGATTCTTGCCTCGAACATCTTTTCACCATAAAGGGGGTGGGAGGGATCAATTCCGCTTTTTTCATATATACCAAATATTTCGTGGTTGCCCATGGTGTTATATACGGGCATTCCCAGTTTGCCTGACACTTCTTTATAAAGCTGGTAGAGAGAGTCGGCACGTGTTTCTTTCTGTGCCAGGGCATCCATTATAAGGTCGCCGCCTGTAATCACGAAGTCGGGCTTTAAGATATTAAGGGTATCAATTGCCTTCATAAAACCCTCTGTGGCATTTTTCTCGGGCTGAAGATGGATGTCGGTCAGGAAAGCAAAGGTAAATGAATCTGCATCCTGCTTCTTTTTCTTACATGAGAAGGATAAGGTGCTTATTAGAATAAGTAAAAGCAGAGGTAAAGCTTTGTTCTTAATTGTTGTCATGGGAAGGAATATTTATCAGTTTAATTTAGTATAAAAATACATATGTTATTAACAACTTGCGCAATTTCACAAAATCTTAATAAAAAATTATATCTGGTTTTTATTCATAACAGGTCTTTACCAGGTGGCAACAGATTAGTTTCTCTTCCAAACCTTAGTGTTGATCAAATTAATTTTTATATTGAGTGGAAGTTTATTATCTTACTCATTAACAAAATCTTAAAAATCATAAAACCAAAAACCTTACAATTATGAAAAAGCTTTCCAAGTTTACATTAATTATCCTGCTGGTAATATTTAGTGCACAGTCACAGGCTCAGATAAAGTTCGGACTAAAGGCCGGTATGAATGCAAATAACATTAGCAAGGATTTACAATCGGATTCAGATGATGAAATGTTTACATCAAAGATGTTCTATTCTTACCATTTCGGAGCAACATTTGAGATTACCCTTAGCAATGCCTTATTATTACAATCAGGAGTGATGTACACAACCAAGGGTTGGGATTTGGATTTTGATGAACTCCTTAAGGAAGACATCGCGGATGGTCTGACCATAGATGGATATTACAGGTTTATGTTCAACTACATTGAGGTTCCCCTGAATCTTGCATATAAATTTGGCGATTTCCAGGTCTATGCAGGACCTTATGTTGCTGTTATGCTGAGTGGAAAAAACAAGTATGATTACACTATGAAATTTGATGGTGATACAGAAAGTGATTCTGATGAGTATAAATTTAAGCCGGTATTTGGTGAAGTTAAGGATGGAGATATACCAGATGATGAAGAAGCAATTTATGGACTGGATTACGGGATAAGCCTGGGGGCCGGTTATCGACTGGGTAATCTTTTAATCAGTGCAGGTTATTCTCTTAGTATGGGAAATATTATACCTGCTTACGATGGTGACAGTGATTACCGCAAGGAGAATAGGGTATCTCCCAATACAATATCGCTCTCTGTAAGTTACTTTTTCGGATTTTAAATAAGCAGGGGGACTTCTGTTTTCTTTGTTTGTTGCAGTTGCCTGGAGGAAACACTAAGCCAGAACGGGCAGCAAGCATCTAAGTGGCATGCACCAGGGGGTAAGTTGTTTGATTTGCCTGATTAACCTTTAGGCCTGGTTCTGTATTTGCCCGGGGAAGTACCCATCACATTCCTGAACACTCTTGAAAAATAATAGGGATC
>JAZBNV010000088.1:0-21646 GCA_036350795.1 Marinilabiliaceae bacterium | reverse complement strand
TTTACTGCATCCCTGGCTGATATCAGGATAATAACTCCCGCAATGGTTATTAAACCTCCTGCTATCTGGAAAGCCTGAGGTATGGTCGAGAAGTACATCCATGCCCCGATTATTACGAACAGTCCTTTAGAACTCTGTACTATTGATGATTTGGAGGCTTCGATATACTTAAGTGCTGTGTAGTTCGACATTGCTGTAAGAAAAGGGCCTACCAGGGAGCCTATGGCAACATTAAATAAAGCCTTCCTGCTTATTTCGAAACTTTCACCAAGACTGAGCATAAGTATTGTGGCAAATATAAAGAGGAATAGTGATCTGTTAAGTGACAGGAGTCCAGGGTCAAGTTTCTTTATATGCATGCGCGAAATAATAAGAGCAATGGCCTGGAATATTGCTGAAGCTATCATATATCCTGTTCCGGGCACGAAGAATCCCGTTCCTTTAACAGAGCCCGAAAAGCTGGTTATCACGGCTCCGGCAAAAGTTACAGCCATACCTGTAAACTGCAGGAGGGTGAATTTCTCTTTAAGGATGCTTATACCAAGTAAGATTACAAAAAGAGGTACAAGATTCTGCAGGAAAGACATTATCGCAGGATCTTCTGCTGTTTTGATAGAAATAAAGAATAGTATGGTGGCTACGAGCTCCAGCAGCCCAAGGATACCAAGTATTTTATACTGCTTTGCCTTCAGTTCCCTGGCAACCTTTATCTTGCCTGCCGGGATACCATATATTGTATTCCAGACTATTGCCAGGCCAAACCAGTAGAAGCCAAATTGATAAAGGTTTAGTTCGTTGAGGGCAGCTTTGCTGAATACGTATACGTTGGCCATCGAAACTGTTGCCAGGAAGGCAAATCCGTATCCCTTTGTTTTATCCGCTATTTTCATTCTATTGATTGGTCTTTCTTCTCTAACAAAAAGAGAACGAACTTGTTCTTCGTGCTTTGCCCTGGCTTAAATAACTTATTGAATATGTATAGTATAGCTCTAAATGATTCTTATTCTGCCTTCGCCCTTCTTACAGAAAGTCCCGATAATCGAAGCATTGGTGAGGCCTTTCGACTTTAGTTCAGACAGGAGCCTGTCAGACTCAGCCTCAGGTAAGGAAATAAGTAGTCCGCCCGAAGTCTGGGCATCGCATAGCAATATTTGTTCTGTTCCTGGATGCCTGCCAAAATCAACACTGTCTTTAACCCAATCAAGGTTGTTGAACGAGCCTCCCGGTATTATTCCTGCAGTTGCAAAATCTTTGGCACCCTTGATAAAGGGAATACTGTTAAATTCCAGTTCAACATCATAGCCGGAGGCTTTGCTCATCTCGCGCAGGTGACCCAGTAATCCGAACCCGCTAACATCTGTGCAGGCAGATACACTGTATTTAACCATCGTTTCAGCAGCAATCCTGTTTAATTCCGACATAAGGGCAATTGCAGCTTCTGTAAGCTCCGGATCTGTCAATCCTCTCTTCATTGCTGTTGAAATAATTCCTGTGCCGAGAGCTTTTGTAAGTATCAGTTTATCACCTTCCCGGGCCCCATAATTCCTTATGATCCGGGCGGGGTCTGTGATCCCGGTCACAACCATTCCGTATTTGGGCTCAGGGTCCTCTATTGTATGGCCTCCCAGGATATTTATTCCTGCTTCCTTTGCCTTATCTCCTGCTCCGGCAAGTATCTGTTCCAGCACGCTCATAGGCAGGGTTCCTTCCGGAAAGCCTGCTATATTCAATGCGAAAAGGGGCTTTGCACCCATTGCATAAATATCGCTCAGGGCATTAGCCGCGGCGATAGCCCCGAATGCATAGGGATCGTCTACAATGGGGGTAAAGAAATCAAGGGTCTGAACCAGGGCAATCCTGTCACTTATTTTATACACGGTAGCATCATCAGAGGTTTCGGTCCCCACCAGGATATTCTTATCCGGGAATATCTTCAGAGACTGAAGTACTTTTTCGAGTTTCTGAGGCTGAATCTTGCAGGCACAACCCAGTCCGTGAGTATAGTTTGTAAGTTTTATTTCATCACTGCCCTTCTTTACCCTGCTGCCAGTCGTTTGTATATCAGGCATTAAGGCCGAAGCAGTTTCTATAATCTCTTCAGCAGCCTTTTTAATATCTTCTTCCGTATTTCCACGCCCGGTAGAGAACCTGATGGTGCCCATGGCATAATCGACAGGCACCTTCATTGCTTCAAGCACAACAGATACATCAATACTTTCTGCATGACAGGCTGCACCGGCCGATGAGGCTACTCCCTGCAGCCTCGATACAAGGGTGTTAGCCTCTACTTTTGGAAAAGAGATGCTCAGGGTGTTAGGAAGTCGCTTCTCAGGATGACCGTTAAGTTTTATCCCGGGAAGACCTGCTTCTAATAATTCGTGGAGCTTATCGCGGCACAGGCGGTAATGTGCTGCATTCTTTTCCAGTTCAGTGCGGGCAAGATCGCAGGCTTTTCCAAGTCCCACAATTTCAAGTACATTTTCTGTCCCTGCCCTCAAATTTTGCTCATGATCAGCACCATGCATAAACTTCTCGAGCCTTATTCCATTCTTAATATACAGAGCTCCAATACCTTTAGGTGCGTAAAGCTTGTGCCCTGCAATGCTCATCAGGTCAACACCAAGCTCAGCAGTATCTGTTTCTATCTTTCCGGCCGACTGTGCAGCATCGGTATGAAAAATAATTCCCTTTGGCTTAATTATCCTGGCAACTTCGCGAAGTGGCTGTATGGTGCCAACCTCGTTGTTGGCATGCATAAGGCTTAAGAGTATAGTATCGGGTCGGATAGCCGCTTCCAGCTCTTCCAATATAATCATGCCGTATTTATCAACCGGAAGGTAGGTAAGCTCAAATCCTTCTTTCTCAAGGTATTTGCATACTTCAAAAACTGCGGGATGTTCAATCGCTGAGCTTATAATATGCTTTCCTCTGTGCCTGTTTGCCAATGCAGCTCCCTTTATAGCCATATTATTGGATTCGGTACCGCCGCTGGTAAATACTATTTCAGAAGCATCACAGCAAAGCATGGCAGCTACCTGTTTCCGGGCATTCTCAACTGCAAGCTTTGACTTTGCCCCGTAGGAGTGAATGCTTGAGGGATTTCCAAAATATTCGTCAAGAAAAGGTTTCATCGCCTCAACCACTGCAGGATCAATAGGAGTAGTGGCATTATAGTCCAGGTAAATCGGGTTCATAGGCTGCATAGATTAAAAAATCGAAATCAAAGGTAAGAATATGGGTGGAGTTTGGAATAAGGAAGAAATATAGTAATGTTTTCTTCACTCACTTCTCACCACTCACCACTCTCCTCGGTGGCAGCGGTATAAACATGCTTGTTCTTTTCTTGTATTCCTGGTATTCAGGATTATTGTCATATTTTTCTTCAAGCATGGGTATGCCCGACACAAAGAGGATCAGGACAGTTATTGTAACAGGCCCTAATAATCCCAGGTACCAGTAAGGCGATGACAGGGTAATAATAAATATGCCCCACCAGAGTAATACCTCACCGAAATAGTTGGGGTGCCTGGTATAACGCCACAGACCCCTTGTAATGATTTTTCCCTTGTTTTCAGGCTTTTTCTTAAATTCTATAAGTTGCTGGTCTCCAACTGTTTCGAATAGAAAGCCAGCCAGCCATACCAACATGCCAAGCACATCAAGTGTGTTTATATAGCCCTGTTTTTGCGAGAACATTATGCTAACGGGAGAAATTATGATTAATAGCAAAGCTCCCTGCAGCAGGAATATCTGGATATATGATCTCAGGTAGAAATTTTTCCATGTATTTCTCCAGTTCAGGTAACGGAAATCCTCTTTTTTCTTCCTGTTTCTTGAAAAAACAAAGATTGCCAGCCTGAGTCCCCAGATAATAATCAGGGTAGCTACAAGTACTCCACGTGATGTAATGTCGGTACTTAATAAATAGTAGAAAACAAGCACAACATAACCAGGGCCCCATGCAATATCAACTATATCGGCACGCTTAAGAATAATTGATACAATATACCAGAGGGTGACATAGGCCAGTATTATTAATGCTGAATTTACAAATGTGTTTACTATCATGGGGTTCTAGTCTTTTAAAATGTTTTTTAATGCATCACTTAATTCCGGGAATGTAAATTTAAATTCCTGTTTTAACAGTCTTGAAGGGGCCACCCTGCTTCCTTCCAGAACCAGAGAAGACATTTCACCGTACACTAATTTAAGCATAAAAGCCGGAATATTAGGAAACCAGTAAGGTTTGCCCAGGGTCTTTGCAATCGAATACACAAGATCGGCGTTTGTATTGTAAAATGGAGCTACTGCATTATATGCCCCTGAATAGTCTTTATCCTCAATTGATGAAATAAAGACATTTACCAGGTCGAGGGGATGTATCCATGGCACATATTGCTTGCCGCTTCCGATTGGAGAAGCAAGTCCGAGCCTTGCCGGCAAAAGCATCCTGGGTAATGCCCCTTCATTTTTATCCAGGACAACTCCTGTGCGTATTATTACTGTCCTGATATCCAGTTCGTTGAATTTTAAGGCTTTTTCTTCCCACACCTGGCATACCCGGCCTGTAAAATCTTCTGCAGGCGGACTTTGCTCTGTAAATATTTGCTCGCTGCTTTGCGAACCATAATACCCGCTGGCTGATGCCGAGATATAAACACCCGGTTTTTTTACTGCCAGTTTAGCAGCCCTGAAAAGGGTGTCCGCAGAATCAGTACGGCTCGATATTATTTTCTGCTTTTTTTTCTTTGTCCACCGGCCTGAACCAATGTTTTCTCCTGCCAGGTTAATAATAGCACTCACGCCATCCAGTGCTTCCGGATCTGCAGTTTGCGACGAAGGATCCCATATAAATACATCCTCCCTGCCTGCAAGTGCCGTGTTTCGCGTAAGTATACGAACCCGGTAATTGAGTTTCTTCAGTTCAGGAATCAGCCATGACCCAACCAGGCCTGTGCCCCCTGCTATTAGAATTGTATCCATAATAATATAACACCCGGAATTGTTAAAAGATTATTTAAATCCGCCGCATCTGAGTTACTCTATAAGCTCAATAGTAGATTGTCTTTCCCTGTTTACATGCAGTCGGGTTACATCTGGCCTGGAATAGTGTCCCGGAAGGTCAAAGTTTTGTCTTTCCTCAAGCACCCTGTTAAAATCAAGGTCTGCCGTAAATATTCCCTCCCTGTTTACTACTGGCTCAACTACCCAGTTTCCATCCGGACCGGCTATTGCTGATCCTCCGTCGGCAAGTATTTCAGGAGCATTCCTGCTTATTAAATCAAGGTGGGGTGTGTCACCAGGAAAGTCCTTCCTGCTCAAAAGTCCCGATACCGATACCACAAAGGACCGTGATTCTCTGGCTATAAACCTTGTTATATCAATAGTATTACTTTGTGAACCGGGCCATACTGCAATATGCAGGTTTTCTCCCATTCCATAAAGAGCAGCCCTTGGAAGAGGCATCCAGTTCTCCCAGCAATTTAATCCGCCAAGTGTAAATTCTTTTAAGTTGTGCACCTGCAATCCCTTACCGTCGCCGGGAGCCCATGCCAGCCTTTCCTCGTATGTTGGCTGTAGCTTACGGTGAGCAGACTTTACCTGGCCCTGGCCATTTATATAGAACAGGGTGCAATAGAGGCTGTGCCCGCCCCTGTCTCTTGCACGTTCGATTGTGCCAAGGTAAATTGATATCCCGTATTTTTTAGCTGCATCACAGATTGAATCCAGGTCTCCCTCTTCGGGCCTTACGGCATTTCTTACATAATGCGCGTAAATCTCTTTCTGAAGCTTTGAATCAAATTCAGATCCCCCTGTAAATGAAAGCCAGAAAGGATAGCCGGGCAGGAGCGCTTCTCCAAAAACCAGGAGCTCACATTTCTCTTTTGCAGCTTCACTTATTGCATCAATAATTTTATCGGTAGTTTTAATCCGGTTCAGCCAGACCGGTGACAATTGTGCCATTCCCACCCTGAGTATATTTTTATTATTCATTGTGCCTTATTATTCAATATGAAGATTGTATTTCGATAGCAGTCCCGGAAGCCCGGCGACAGAAAACTTTGCTTTATCAAGTTTAGTCAGCTCGGGATCTATGTTGTAGTTATATGATGTGAGCAGGTTGGCTTTTCTTAAATCAGCTCTGTCAAATATGCCTGAGCTGAGATCGCAATCGCTGAAAACAGATTCCGATAAATTACATTCAGAGAAATCGGCTTCTTTAAGTTCACATAAATCGAAAACAGTCTTTTTCAGATCAAGTGTATTAAAGGAGCAGAGTTGAAGGTTTGATTCTTTAAATTCCAGTCTCAGCATAAATCTATTGGCTTCGAAGAAGTTAATGCCCAGGCAGTTACACTTCTTAAAGCTAACATCTCTCAGTGTGGTATTAGCGAAGTGTACCATTTTCATATTACATGCTATAAAAACACATTCAACAAAGATAATATGTGAGAGGTCTGCATTCGAGAAATCACAATTTTCAAAGCTGCAGTTGAAGTATTCTTTTCCGCTGAAGACCTGGTTTGAGAAATCCTGCGACTTAAAGGCTTTTCCTTCAAACTCTTCCATTTCAATTATCTACTTCAGCCTTGAAAAAACTGATTTTATACTCTCTCTTACATTCTCAGCAAAATCCACCAGCTTTTTGTTATCAACTGCTGACATAGAAGCTACCGGGTCAATTGCTGATACTTCAATACTGTTTTCACCGGCCCTGCTCAGAACAACATTACATGGCAGCAAGAGGCCAATCTTATCTTCTTCGCTAAGTGCCTGGTGTGCAAACCTGGGATTGCAGGCACCCAGGATAAGGTATTCCTTAAAATCAACATCAATCTTTGTCTTAAGTGTTTTGGACACATCGATCTCGGATATTATTCCAAATCCTTCTTTCTTTAGCTCATCCTCGATTTTTGTCCTGGCTTCAGCAAGTGAAATATTCTCCAGCGTGGTATTGAAATAGTAGCTCATATTGTTAGTATTATTTTGTTAATGACTTATCAAAGATACCAAAGGAAGGGAAAAGATAAAAGTTTATAATGAAAGGCATAAGGCATATGGCATAAGGCATAAGGCATAAGGCGTAAGGCGTAAGGCATAAGGCATAAGGCATAAGGCATAAGGCATAAGGCATATGGCATAAGGCGTAAGGCGTAAGGCGTAAGGCAGAAGCTGCCTGTTTCTTTATTCTATCCTGCTAATATTCTTAATTACAATACGAGGGGTGAGGTTCTGGCCTTGTGCAGGTGAATTTTGTATCTTCTTTACAATATCCATTCCGGAAATTACCTTTCCAAAGGCTGCAAAGCCCTGGCCATCAGGATTTCGCAAGCCTCCGTAGTCGAGCGAGGGCTGGTCGTTAATACAAATAAAAAATTCTGACGATGCAGTACCGGGATTTGATCTGGCCATTGATATTGTACCGTCCAGGTGTTTAAGTCCTGATACTTCGGTTGTTTCATGTTCAATGGCGGCAATACCGGGTCTTTTACCACTGCCTGAGAGTCCACCCTGGATAACCTCAATTTTAATATCATTATCAGGCTGATTATCCATAGTAACTGTTCGGTAAAAACTGCTTTCCTTAAAATGACCGGCATCGACATACAGAAGGAAATTTGCGCAGGTAAGGGGTGCCGAACCAGGGTATAGTTCAATAATAATAGTCCCGTGGTCAGTGCTTATCTGCACCCGGTCTTTTTTTTGCTGGCCATTCAGATTCAGACCTGTTGC
Source organism: Marinilabiliaceae bacterium (assembly GCA_036350795.1). Taxonomy (GTDB): domain Bacteria; phylum Bacteroidota; class Bacteroidia; order Bacteroidales; family VadinHA17; genus JAUVKT01. The sequence continues at coordinate 13,912 of JAZBNV010000088.1, read as the reverse complement.
CACCATAAGGATACATAAGATTGTTTTCATAGATTTGATTGTAAATTTTTAGCTAAGAAGATATCCTGCTGCCAGTTCGCTGAACTCTTTCACCTGTTTTGCTTCCCACTGCTTATTCTTTTTAAGCTCCCCGGCCATGATTGAAGCAACTGCCGGAGCCATCTCAATGGCAGCAGCAGCATCCAGGTATAAGGCTCTAACCCTCCTGGCCAGAACATCGTCAAGGGTTTGTGCCATCTCTTCCCGGCATGCCCAAATAACTTCAGCAGCTGTAAAGTCAAGCTTATCATGGAGCTTTGTTCCCAGGCCGGGATCAGCCTTTATTATTTTTCTTATTTCTTCAGCGTCAGAGCCATATACATAGAGGTGGTCGTTATAATCAGTTTTTTTGGTATAACCATGGATTTTCAGCTTTTCGCTTACACACTTTCTTTCTTTAAGACCGGCAATCATAAGGGCCTTGTCGATAGTATCCTGTCCCATCTTCCTGTAAGTTGTCCATTTACCTCCTGTAATTGTAACAAGTCCCGAAAGAGATACTATTATTTTATGCGATCTTGAAATTTCCTTTGTTTTTTTACTTCCGCCTTCGGGAGCTGCAAGAGGACGCAAACCTGCAAAAATACTCTTTACATCAGCTCTTCCAGGGCGACGCGTAAGATAGCGGCCTGCAGTATCCAGGATAAACTTAATTTCTTCCTCCAGTGCCCGTGGCTCGAGCGATGCTTCTTCGATAAGGGTGTCGGTTGTTCCAACCACTACCTTTCCCCTCCAGGGCACTGCAAAAAGTACCCGGCCGTCGTCAGTTTTTGGAATCATTATGGCATGATCGCCTGCCAGGAATTCCTGGTCGAGTACCACATGTATGCCCTGGCTTGGTACAACTTTCTTTTTCATGCCCGGGTCGTCCATCTGCAATATATTATCTGTAAATACTCCTGTGGCATTTACAACAGACCTTGCCTTAAGCTTATATTCAGTTCCTGATAAATGATCTTTTGCCAGCAGTCCTGCAAGAAGCCCACTGTCATCTTTCAGCAGGGCAGTTACTTCAATATAATTAATGGCTGTTCCTCCCTGCTCAATAATAGTCTGGGCCAGGTTAACAGAAAACCTTGCGTCATCAAATTGCCCGTCGTGGTATATTACACCTCCCGTCAGACCATCCTGTTTTAGCGTAGGCAGTGCTTCCAGAACCTCCTCCTTGCTGATGTGGACAGAAGGCCCAAGACCCAGCTTGCCTGCCATCATATCATATGCTTTCAGACCAATGGTATAGAAGGGACCTCCCCACCATTCATAGTTAGGGATAATAAACGACTGGTTCTTAACAAGATGTGGTGCATTCTTCAGCATTAAGCCCCTTTCCCGCAGGGCTTCCAGAACAAGGGATATATCTCCCTGTGCAAGATAGCGTACTCCACCGTGCACCAGTTTGGTACTCCGGCTGGATGTGCCCTTTGCAAAATCCGACATCTCGAGCAGCAGGGTGCTGTATCCTCTTGAGCTTGCCTCCAGGGCAGTGCCCAGGCCTGTTGCCCCTCCTCCGATAACTATTATATCCCAGGTTTTGCCCGGGTTATTTATATTACTTAATTGTTCCTCCCTGTTCATCCTGTTTTGAATATTATATTATTCCTCTTCCCACGATAGTGATCTGCTGAGTGCTTTCTGCCATTTATTAATCATGATTGTAACTTTATCTTCACCTAAAGCGGGCCTGAACTCCCTGTCTGTTTTCCAGTGTGAGCCGAGTTCTTCAGCGTTTTTCCAGAAGCCTGAAGCCAGGCCTGCAAGGTAGGCAGCACCGAGAGCCGTGGTTTCCAGGTGCCGTGGTCTTACAACGGGCGACTGTAATATCTCAGACTGGAATTGCATCAGCAGGTTATTGGCTGCAGCTCCGCCATCGACTCTGAGTTCTTTAATTCTGATTCCGGAATCTGCTTCCATTGCCCTTAATACATCCATTACCTGGAAGGCAATTCCCTCCAGGGTGGCACGTGCAAAATGTCCCCTGCTGCTTCCCCTGGTAATTCCAAGCATCGTTCCCCTTGCATACTGGTCCCAATGCGGTGCTCCCAGTCCGCTCAGCGCAGGTACAAAATAAAGTCCCCCGTTATCTTCCACGCTGAGGGCGAGTTTTTCTATATCTGAAGCATTTTCAATAATTCCGAGCTGATCTCTTAACCATTGCACCGCCGCTCCTGCAATAAATATCGATCCTTCCAGTGCATAGCTTACCTTATCTCCAATCTTCCATGCTATTGTTGAGATTAGACTGTTCTTTGAATAAATGAGTTTTTGCCCTGTATTCATAAGCATAAAACAGCCGGTTCCGTAGGTGTTCTTGGCCATCCCGGGTTCAATGCATAGCTGCCCGAATAAAGCAGCCTGCTGGTCTCCTGCAATGCCTCCTACAGGAATCTCATGGGCAAAGATCGTTGTTTTTGTATGGGCAGATATTTCGCTCGAGGCTTTCACCTCAGGCAGCATTGATTCGGGGATATTAAATATGTCAAGCAGTTCCTTATCCCAGCAGCATTCTTTAATATTAAAAAGCATGGTCCGGCTGGCATTTGTAATATCAGTAATATGACTGCTTCCGCTGGTAAGTTTCCATACAAGCCACGAATCAATTGTACCAAAGGCCAGCCTGCCTTTTTCTGCTTTTTCCCTGGCACCCTTAATATTATCGAGTATCCATTTAATTTTACTGGCCGAAAAATATGCGTCTATCACCAGGCCTGTTTTTTCCCTAATAAGATTACTGTAGCCTTCCTTCTTAAGAGTATCACAATAGGCTGAGGTGCGCCTGTCCTGCCACACAATTGCATTATAAACAGGTTCGCCGCTTTTCCTGTCCCATACTATAGTTGTCTCCCTCTGGTTCGTTATTCCTATGGCTGCAATATGTTTTCCATTTATTCCTATCCTGGTTATGGCCTCGGCTATAACAGATGCCTGTGATGTCCATATATCGCCGGGATCGTGCTCAACCCAGCCAGACTCGGGAAAGATCTGCCTGAACTCCTTCTGTGCCTGCGATACTACCCTCCCGCTATTATCAAATATTATGGCTCTCGAGCTTGTGGTCCCCTGGTCCAGGGCAAGGATGTATTTATTCATATTTCCGTTTATTACAGGGTGGGAGTAGCAGTCATTGTAAACACAATCTCAGCCCCGCCTGCTATTTGAGAGTGATCCAGGAAGGGTTCTTCCAGCTCTTTACCATTTAAAGTTATACGGCTTACGTAAATATTCTGAGCAGACTGGTTTTCAGCTCTTATTATAAGCTTTTTACCATTTTGGAGGCTTAGCTCTGCTCTCTTCACCAGCGGACTCCCAATAGCGTAGATACTGCTTCCCGGTGTTACCGGGTAGAAGCCCAGGGCACTGAAGATATACCATGCACTCATTTGCCCGGCATCATCATTGCCGCACAGGCCTTCCACAGTGGGGCCGTACATGCTTTCCATTATCATTCTCACCCTTTCCTGTGTTTTCCAGGCCCTGTCAGTCCAGTTATAAAGATAGGGAATGTGATGACCGGGTTCGTTGCCATGTACATAATTCCCTATAATACCATCCCTTGTAATATCTTCGGTTTGCTCTATATACTTTTCGTCAAGTTCCATAGTAAAAAGTGAGTCGAGGTGATCTGAAAAAGTCTCTTTGCCTCCCATCATTTCAATCATGGCTTCAATATCCTGGGGGACATATAAGCCATAGTTCCAGGCATTTCCCTCAATAAACCCCTGTCCGTGAGTGTCGAGTGGATCGAAATCTTCCCTGAATGAACCGTCAGATAATTTTGGTCTCATATATCCTGACTTCTTATCCCAGACATTTACATACGAAGCTGATCTTTCTAAATATTCATCTCTCAGCTTATCCTGGCCGAGGTGTTCTGCGACTTGAGCAATACACCAGTCATTATATGCAATCTCAAGAGTCTTTGATACCGATGAGTGCGTAAGGTCGTCGGGGAAATATCCATATTTTATATATTCACCCAGGCCATCAAAATATTCAACACCTGAGGTATTTATACAGGCTTCGAGTGCTCTTTCCCGGTCGAAGTTGCCAACACCCTTTATCATTGCATCAGCAATTACAGATGTGGCATGATAGCCAATCATACACCAGTTCTCATTTGCATAATGACTCCATACCGGCAGCATCTTATGAACACTCTGATCGTGGTGTGCCAGCATGGATTTTATCATATCGTTGTTACGGTCAGGGTGCAGGATATTAAAGAGCGGATGTAATGCCCTGTAAGTGTCCCAGAGTGAAAATATTGTATAATTAGTGAAACCCTCTGATTTATGAATGTTCTGATCAAGGCCCCTGTAACTCCCGTCAACATCTTCATACAGAACGGGACTCAGCATAGTATGGTATAGTGCGGTATAGAACGTGGTCATACCTTCTTCATCAAGTGTCTCGGCTTTTATCGCAGAAAGCTCCCTGTTCCATTTATTGTGTGTAGCCTTCCGTACTTCTTCGAATTGCCATCCGGGAATTTCCTCTTCAAGGTTCATCATTGCTCCCTCTGTGCTTACCGAAGAAAGTGCCACCTTGACCTCAAGCGGCTTATTTACAGTGTTATCAAAACTAAACCATGCCTTAACATTCCTGCCGGCCATTTCAGGAAAATTATTTTCCTGGTCAAACCTCCGGTAGAATCCTTTATAGGTATCATTATCAAGGTTCTTAAAACCATATTCCCGGAAACTCTCTGAGAATTTAATGGCAAAGAAAACCTTACGGGTACGTGCCCATCCCGAGGTTTGCCTGTAACCGCTAATTAAGGAGTCGTTTTCCACTCTTAAAAAGGTCCATACATTTTTGTTCTGGTGGTGATAAACGTTGTAGCATAAATCCAGGATTATATTAGCCGATTCGTTAGTGCCAAAATCATAGCGGTGATATCCAACCCTTTCGCTGGCAGTTAGTTCTGCAACAATATTGTCCCTGTCGAGTATTACTTTGTAGTAGCCAGGTTCGGCATGCTCGCTGGCATGGCTGAATGTTGATAATAAGCCACTCACGTCTCCCTCTTTTTCAAGTAGTCCCGGATCAAATTCTCCTCCTGCGGGCATAAGCAGTATATCTCCAAGATCAGAATGACCTGTTCCGCTGAAGTTTGTGTGGGCAAAACCTATTATTGCCGAGTCAGAATACTGGTAGCCGGCGCAGTACTCGTAGGTTTCGGGAATATAATTGCCGTTTTCGTCGTACATCGGCACAAAATTACTTTGAGGGCTCAGCTGTACCATCCCGAATGGTGCTGTGGCACCAGGAAAAGTGTGTCCCATTTTGCTCGTACCAATAAGCGGGTTCACATAGCGGGCATAGTTAAAAAGGCTTTCGTCAGCTTTTTCTGATGAGCCGGTGCGATTGCCGGTGCATGATGATAGTACCAGCAGGCATACCATCAGTTTGCTAAGGTTCTTCATTCTTATCTTGCTTTGTTTATTATATATATTTATGCTTCGGGAAAAATATATACGAATATACAAAGCATTTTACATTACAATCAGGTATGACAGTAATAATAATCCACAAGTTATTGCCAGGATGGCTATCCATAGAATCCTGCGTCTTCTGTTCTTTTGTTTCGATATCAGCTGACGCGAGATTGTATCGCTGTCAATTTCTTCAAGACATTCTTTTAGCTGCCTGATATGAAAGTTATGGTGGTAAATCTGGACCAGCGACCCGAATAAAAAACCTAGCAGAATAAAGCTGCTGAAGACGATATAATCATCGGTCTCCATTGCTCTTATCTCTCCATATTTAAAGTAAAAGTAATAGAGCGATCCTGCAATTATTAAGATAGAGTTTGTGAGCCCTCCGTTAAGCAGGCTTTTTATATGCCTCCTGTAATAATAGTTTATTCTTGATTGCAGCGAAGATCGCATATCTGTTATAAATGAGTCATGGCCGGGTATTAATTTGAGGGATTTTACCTGGTACCATATCAACAGGACTGTAATAACCAGTGTAGCGACAATCGCTGTCATTGCCCTGTTGCTTCCGGAATAAAATAATAATAATACTACAAGTGATAAGGCACAGAGCATTTTAAGTATTATATCTGCTATAAGACCTTTCCTGAAGAGGGTGCTTATATTTCTTGATGTACCGGAGAGGTAGCCCTGTATCTCTTCTTTTGAAAGCAGCTCTTTTGAACCAGGGTTATCCTGCTTCCAGTATTCTTTATATTTTTCAATATCTATTCGGGTCATGTCTATAGTAGTTTTTCGATTATTTCAGTCAAACCTTGCTTAATTCTTACCAGTCTTACACTCACATTCTTTTCGCTGATGCCAATTGTATCAGAAATCTCCCTGTAACTTTTGTCGTCGAGCCACATCAGGATTATTGCCTTCTCGATCTTTTCGAGCATCGATATCCCCTTGTAGAGCAGTTTTAATTCCTCCGGGGAATCGTCGTTAAAACTTAAATCAGGTACAGACTCTGCTTTAATATCACCTTCGTGAATCAGGGCAGGCTTTTTTGTCATATTAATTGCCGTATTCAGTGCAACGCGGTACATCCATGTTGAAAATTGAGATCTGCCTTTAAACGAAGCGAAAGACTTCCATAATTGCAGGCTTATTTCCTGGTACAGGTCTTCGCGGTCTGATTTGTTTGTACAATAAATGTAGCAGACCTTATGTATTATTCCCTGGTTCTGATAAACCAGGTCAAGGAATCTTTTTTCTTTTTCGGCACTATCCACTTTTAATTACTCTTTCTGAATAAGTCAGTAGTAAGTCAGAAATACTACAAAAAAACCGAATTTTTTTCTGCTTCACTTTCTTCAGGGTGTTTTCCAGAAGGGCCATGCTTCAGTAATCTGGGGAGGCCAGGATATCTTTTTTGAATTTTCAATTATTTTATCAGCATCTTCCTGCAATAGAAGTCGGTCAGCAAGCAGATTCTCTGTTTCCTTACGTACAAGCTTAAGATACACATCCTTACTACCATAACGCTCTTCAAGGCTTAACCTGGGATCATTCTTTTCTATTCTCTCCTTTCTTGTGGCAGCAAAGGGCCAGAATGAGCCATTAAACCTGGTCATGTAATCAGGTGCATTTGCCTCCTTTTTACGTGGATTAAAGCCCTGGTATGTCCCAAGTGGTACCGCCAGGGCAGGTAGTCTTATTCCTCCGAGGCCGTTTCCGTCAGCATCTGTGGCGGGCACTAAAGCAGGGTAGTGGCCTGTTACCCGGGGAGGGATTTCTGTCATTATTCCACGAGTCCGGAAATCGGGTCCATAATAGCATATTGGTGGCTGCAGGTTTCTTCCGGGGTGTCTCATACCAGGAATTTGCGGCATAGCAGCTTTATGTTCTGCCGCGCTTACCAGCTTCTTATCTTTTATCATAGGGTACCTGCTTTCCGCAGGCTGGATCCCCTTCGACACCCAATCGTCGAGCATTACCTGCATTGCTCTTAGCACCGGAGCTATCTCAATCGTACTGAGCGAATGTTCCGACACTGCATCAGTTCTCCTGCCCGGTGTTCCGTGCGGGGCACCGTTTGTCATAAAAATTCTTACATTTTCATGTACCGTGGCATCGGCGAGTCCGTCGATTGTAGTGTGTATAAGTGATGCGGATCTTGTCCAGTATTCAAGAGCATGGTTGGTAACAATTATTTTAGGGATTTTCCCCAGCTCCCTGGCTTTTTTGAGCAGATCATTTTCACCTCTTCTTCCCGGGTCTTCATCGCTTAAATAATTGAAAGGCGGATGATCAGCGGGCATATAATTCCCTTCAAGGTCGCTGGGATGGTGCGTTGTTTGACAGAACCTGTAATTGAATCCGCCTTTTCCTCCTCCGGCAACATGTATCCTGGCACCATCAAAGCTCATCCTGTCTTTCTCATCAACATGAAAGCCCTGCCAGATCATATGGGCAATTACCCGGCCCGATTGTGATACACCAAAGATATAAGAATACTCTATTTGTGCTTTTGTGTCCTCGAATAGGGGATTCGGATTTCCGTCATGGTCTTTAGCCTCGTACTTAAAGAACGACAGTGCATCCCTGATAGCTGCAAGGCCCAGTCCTGCAACCCTCGGATTTTCAACCTCATAAATAAGTTCGTAAATTCTGCCTGGTTCGAATCCACCTTCAAGATAAAGACTTCTGGAATCTTCAATCACTTTACCATCTTCTATCCTGGCATAACTCCATTTATCGTTCTGAATAGGCTTTCTTTCTCCTTCGGGACTGTTGCGTACAGTAAGAACATCCATCGAGTTATCAGGGAAATTAGCCGAAGGGTAGCACTTGCTGTTTCCCCATGCAAGAGGCTGGCTAAGTGGGCTGTTCAGGCTGCTGCTGTTAACAATCTCAGCCATGGTTTTCTGACGAATTATTTTTCCATTATCAGTAGCCACCGGGACATCAAACTGGAGTAGTCGCGGACTATCAACAACATCCCAGTTCCATCCTGTCCAAAGAAGTGTATAGCCCTCTCTCATAAGGAATCCGTTGCCAAAGTGTTCCCTGTCAACAGGATTATTGCTTCCCGCAGCATCATTCAGGTTGCGAAGCATATACAGGTTGCCCCTGTTGTTTACATCATATAAGAGCCGACCGTTTCCCTTCGACATATTAAGGGGTTTAATAAGGATGAAATCGCCAGAGCACTCCACCATACCTCTTTCATTCACGGGGGCAAGCTTCAGGTCAACTATTAAGGCATTTGCCGGATTGGAAGGGTCTATTTCGTAATATATTGTTCCACTTATCTTTTCATATTGTCCTACTTTACCAAAGGAATATGCATCGGCAATTACCACTCTTTCTTTAATTTCAATCCTGCTTACTTCGGGGTAGAGTGGTGCCGGGCCAACAAAAATGAGCAGGAAAAAAATAACAAGTCGGCAAGGAGAATTTTTCTTCATTGTATATTGGTATATGCGTATTATTTATTACAGTTTAGCTCTGTGTGGAATATATTAAGCTGTGTTTTATTCTCGTAGATAATAACCTGGTAAATCCTGTTATAGATACTTTCGTGCATTGCCCCAAATTCTTTACCGCAGAGTAAGCCCGCGAGCACAGGAGTTGTGTTACTATGTCCCACAACCAGAACATTTTCCCTGGCACCAAGGAGTTTCTTTGCAAATGACTCCAGGTCCGACGGCCCGTATTTTTCAATATTAAGTCCTTTTTTATTCGCCGTTGGTTCAGCTGTTTGCACTGTCCGCAAAAAATCGGTACTGTAGATCCTGCTTATATCAACAGCGCTCAGAAATGATGCAAGGTTCTCCGACCTGATCATACCGCATTCGGTGAGGGGAGGGTTCTTCAGATTATCAGGATCTATTACTTTCTCAGAGTGTCTGACAAGGTATATTGAGAAGATAGCCTCATCGCTTTGAGCAGATATTATCCCCGGCCGGAGCAGGCAGGCGATGGCCAGCAGCAGAAATACTTTTTTCTTCATTTTACATTGTTTTGTTGGAATGAAAGCTATAAATCTTTGCTTAGATAAAAAAATAATAATGAGACTCCTATAAATAATAACGGCATTAATGCCGTTATTAATGCCGTTATTATTTTATTGTCAAATATATTTTTAGAAGCGGCTCCTGTTTCTTTGCATACTTTCCATGATGGGTTTCCTGGGCATCATCTCATCCCGCATAGCGGCATGGTAAGCCATTGCTGCTACAACAACTGCATTATGCTGGAGATCGGGCATCACGAGTCTTTCATAGGTATCCATATTGGTATGGTATCCTCTGCCGTACTCAATTTCATCCTGTATAAACTGGAAAGCAGGCAGCCCGAGGGGGTCGAACGACTGGTGGTCGGTGCCGCTGGTATTTCTTTTTGTAACCGTAGTGCACTCCATATCGGCAAATGGCTTAAGCATCTGTTCAAATATTGGTGCAATCATTTCATTCTCCTGGGTATATATTCCCCTGAATTTACCTGTTCCGTTATCCATATTCAGGTAAAGGGCAAAGTTCTTGTATCCATCCTTGAAATCTCTTGTCTCAGGATCCTGCAGGTACTTCTCGACATATCCCCTCGATCCGTGGAGTCCCTGTTCTTCGCCTCCCCAGAGAGCTATCCTGATTGTTCTCCGTGGATTGATATTCAGTGACTTAAGAATCCTCATGGCTTCCATCATCACAATACACCCCGATGCATTGTCAGCAGCACCGGTACCGCCGTGCCATGAGTCGAGGTGACCGCCTATAAGAACAACCTGGTCTTTAAGATCAGGATCAGTTCCCGGAATTTCTCCTATTACATTGGTAACTGCAGGACTGTCGTAAAAACTATTCCTTATATCCACTTCCATTTCAACATCAACATTATGCTGCAGTAGCCTTACCAGTCTGCCATGAGCCTCGGTAGACAGATTAATGCTTGCCGGAGGTTCCTTTTCTCCCGCGCTGTAGTTGCCACCTCCTGACCTTACTACGTTAAAAGAGCCTGATCCGTTAACAAGAACAGCAACACCCTCATTAAGAAGAAAATCAGAAATCTGTCTCTGCAGCTGGCGCTGTCTCATAAATGCTTCGCGGTCGAAGTCTCCATAGGCTCCCCTGCTTCTTTGCCTGTAAATCATTATTTCGGCAAGTTCTTCATCCGTGTACCTCGAAGCAAGAGGTTCGAAACTAACATCATAGCCCGAAACAGTGGGCATTATGGCGATTTTATTTTTCAGGGTGCCTTTTAGCTTCTCAAGGTCTGCTTCACTTTTAATATCGATAAGCACAGCTTTACCCTTAACAAGGCCTTTGGTGCTTCCTGTCCATGCCACCGGCGTTACTGCAAAATTACAGTAATAGGGAGCAGTCATAGCTGCATAGGATTTAAGATTATCCCAGCCGCCTCTGGAGAAATCCCTTGCCTTCTCAACGCGTACATTCTCAAGACCGTACTCCTTCATCCTCTTGCTTGTCCATTCGTCGGCTGCTTTTTTCCCATTTGAAGCGGTAAGACGTGGTCCGACAAAGTCTGTCATCCAGAAAGAGAGGTCTGCAATCTGGCTGTTCTTCAGTCCTTCCTGCTTAATCTTATAAACCATTTCAAGGTCAACATTCTCTGTTTGCCCTACAATTGCGCCTGGCAGAAAGAATGCCAGCACCAGGACTGATAAAAGTATTTTCTTCATTTCAGATTATTTTTAGATTGTTCAGAATAGTATAAAGTATAAAATTAGTCTATAAATGCTAAGTCTGAAGGCCTGGTGGCTTGATTTAACATTAATTAACTTTACTTTTGATAACCAAAGGATAGTAAATGATTTACCCTGCTGATTTTGAACAAAAGATCGGGTACGACAGGATCCGGTCGTCTCTGAGCGCTAACTGCCTGGGCACCCTTGGACAGAAAAGACTGGAAGATGCAGTTTTTATGACCGACCGGGAAATGATCCGAAGCGAAACAGGAAAGGTACAGGAATTCCAGAATATAATTGAAGAGAGAGAGAATTTTCCCTCAGATCACTACTACGATCTGTCGGCTTGCCTTAATAAACTACGGATCGAAGGATCTCATCCGGAAGTTGCAGAAGTTTTTAACCTGAAGCGCTCACTGTTAACCCTGAAAGCTGTTTTTGCATTTATAAAGAACAAGAACAGTGACAGGAAAGTATATCCTTATCTCGGGGAAGTTACAGGTGGAATCAGGATATTTCCGTATATAATAGATATAGTAGACCGCATTCTCTCGAAGGAAGGAATTATTAAGGATAATGCTTCGGCCGGACTGGCAGCAATACGAGCCGAAACCCGGAAACTGAATGTTTCGGTATCGCGGCGCCTGCAGGCTGTATTGAAAAAATCACAGGCGGATGGAATAGTAGATAAAACAGCAACTATAGCTATCCGTAACGGCAGGGGTGTGATTCCCGTGGGTGCCTACGATAAAAATAAGATCAGGGGACTTATACACGACCAATCGGCTACCGGTAAAACAGTTTTTATCGAACCCGAGGATGTTGTGGCAATGAATAACAGGATTGTTGAGCTGGAATATGATGAGAAAAGGGAGATTATTAAGATACTGATTGATTTTGCTGATAAGCTAAGGCCCTATATTGACGAGCTGGAGGAGAATTATGCTATCCTGGGCGAAATTGATTATATAAGAGCGCGGGCAATTCTGGGTAACAGCTTAGCAGCCTGTGCCCCTAAAATAAGCGATGACAGTGAGATGGAATGGGACTCTGCTGTTCATCCACTGCTTTTTTTAGCCTACCGTTCGAGCGAAGATAAAAAAGTTGTCCCCCTTGATATAAGCCTTGATGAGAAGCAAAGAATTCTGCTTATCTCTGGACCGAACGCAGGGGGTAAATCGGTTTGTCTTAAGACCGTTGCACTCCTGCAATATATGTTTCAGAACGGACTTACCGTGCCGGTAAAGGAAAGCTCACGTTTCAGGGTATTTGAAAAGATATTTATAGATATCGGGGATGAGCAGAGTATAGATAATGATCTCAGTACCTATAGTTCCCATTTGCTTAATATGAAGCATTTTACCAGGTTCTCAAACCAGGATACCCTGATACTTATTGATGAATTTGGTACAGGTACCGAACCAATGCTCGGGGCGGCTATAGCAGAAGCAATCCTGGCTGAGTTTAACAGGATCGGGCTCTACGGGGTACTTACAACTCATTACACCAACCTGAAGCACTTTGCTTCTTCGGCAGAGGGCATAGTTAATGGTGCAATGTTGTTTGACAATCACCTGATGCAGCCCCTGTTTAAGCTCGATATAGGTAAACCGGGAAGTTCCTTTGCCTTCGAGATTGCAAGGAAGATAGGATTGCCCGAAAAAGTACTTGAAGATGCTGCAGGTAAGGTTGGTGAAGATCATATTAATTTTGACAGGCACCTGAAGGATATTTTGAGGGATAAAAGATACTGGGATAAGAAAAGACAGAATATCAGGTTTGGCAGCAAGCGACTTGATGAGCTTATAGAAGATTATGAGAAAGAGATTGCAGAGCTCAGGAAGGAGCGAAAGGAAGTTATTTCAAGGGCCCGTGAAGAAGCAAAGACACTTCTGGACGAGGCAAACAGGAGGGTGGAAAGGACAATAAAGGAAATTAAAGAGGCACAGGCAGAAAAGCAAAAAACCAGGGTCGCAAGGTCGAAGCTTGAAGCCTTTGAAAGCAGCTTAGAGACAGATCCTGAGGCAGATAAACGGATTGAAGCCAAAATAAAAAAACTCAGGGAAAAAGAAAAAAGGCTTAAGGAGAACAGGGAAGTAACAAAGGCCGGGCTGAAGGAGACACAGGTGCCGGTGAAACGTAAAGATATATCAGAAGATATATCCGGACCACTAAAGATAGGTGATAAGGTTACTATGGATGGGGTAAGCTCACCTGGAGAAATCACGGCACTGGAAGGGAAAAAAGCTGTAATATTAATTGGTAATATGATCACTACCGTGCCGCTTGACAGGCTGACAAAGATATCTACAGGTGAATACCGCAGGCAAACAAGGAGTATGTCAGGAACAGCTTCGCTCGACTGGGAGGTAACAAAACGCAGATCCCTTTTTAAGCCCGATATTGATGTTAGGGGAATGAGAGCCGATGAAGCAATTGAGGCGGTTCAGAACCTGGTTGACGAGGCGATTATGGTTCGCTATGCCAACCTCAGAATCCTGCATGGTAAAGGAAATGGTATTTTAAGGCACCTTATAAGAGAATACCTCTCCACGGTTGATCTTGTTTCCGATTACCGCGACGAGCATGTTGAAGCCGGAGGATCGGGTATTACCATTGTGAAACTGGATGTGTGAGTGTGGGGCATGGGGCATGGGGCATGGGGCATGGGGCATGGGGTATGGAGCATGGAGCATGGGGCATGGAGCATGGAGCAAGAGGCAATCGCATATGCATAGTGTGGTAT
>JAZBNV010000087.1:0-53377 GCA_036350795.1 Marinilabiliaceae bacterium | reverse complement strand
TGATAGCTGTATTCAAACATATTAGTTTGTCCCTTAATAAATATCTTTTCGCTGCCAAGCTTTACCATTCTGGCACCGCTGTATTCGCCTGGTCCTCTGCCCCTCTGCCCAATTTTTGAAATAAATTTGCCATTAATATCATAGAGAAGGCATAGAAAGGCATCGCTTACCAGGATATACTCTTCATTAATATCAAGATAGTATGCTCCTCTGAGTAAAAGATCCTCCTTTAGCTCAAGAGGGATATATTGTATTTCAGCATTTATTGACTTTAGATTCAGTTCGTCAAAATTGTTTATATTACTCTCTATATCAATGGTTTTTAGTTTCTCATTACCAATACCCGAGTTTTTACAAGATAAAATGGAAATCGTAATGCCAATTACTAAGGACAAGAGTCTAATAATAAGTTTACACAAGTCTTGAAAACATTGATTTGATTTATTCATAGTAGATGATTTACAGTATATAGTGTTAAGTCTGGGGTGTTAGAATTAGCACCCCAGACTTCCAGAGTTAGAACTCGCTTCATCAGCCATGATCAAGGAAGCAGCTTTCAATTTCATAAGTAGGATAGACTTGCTCAAACCTTGTTTTGGCATCTGCGCAGGATGTGGCGCAAAGAGTCCCCTGTTGTGCTTCAAACAAGCCAGGAATGTAATATGTACACCTGTATAACTCCTCTTCTCCACCACATGGATCAGGTTGTGTGCCACCTTTTAAGGCTAACATTACTTCTTCTGCCAGTGTTCTATTCTTGTAAATATTCATTATTTAATATTTTATTTTAACTAGTTTCCTTTATTGATGCCTTCTATATCATTTCAAAGGCAGGGGATACATATTCCCTTGTTACTTATAATTAATTACCTTTGCCAAATCACCTCCTTTCTTTTAAGGAGAAGTGCAGGCACTCCTTCGTTTTAAGAAACTTCCGCGGGCAGGCAGGGGGTAGCGCTTCAATTTGCTATAAAACCTCCTGCCTTTTTCTTATCAGTTATCTGTTATTTGTTATAATTGATCTTCATAGGTGTATTTTAGTTTTACAATAAACAAAACAGGATTATCATCCTCATGTATTCCATCAATAATTCCCTGAAGACTGTATGCATCCTTAGTAAAGAAAAACAAGTCTGATTTCTCTTCTAAGGGACGAAGAGTAACTGCTCCCGTATTGAAGATATCATCCGTAATCCCTTCTTCCAGGTTCCATGTATTATTAGAAATCTTGTCATGTACATTAAAATACGCTGTCCGCTTATAAGAGAACTCCATAAAAGAGTATCTCATAGATTTGTAGATGTTTTTTATATAAATTGATTTCCTTGGATCGTTCATTTCCTTACCGGCTCCAAAGTCATATTTAGTATAAGGAATAAGGGTATTATCTATAAGCTTAAATAAGGTATCACGAAGAAAAGGTTCGTATAAAAATTCCGGAGCATAGATATATAAACCATCCTCTATATCGGATATTAAGAATGGCATTGGATGATCTGCTCCCCTATTACCATCAAAATATGATTTAGAAACTAATAAACTATCTGTAAATACAAGATCTCTATTAAGAGTATATAAATACTTTGTATGAACATAGGTCCCGCTTTCCTCCCTGGCTCCAAATCCGGTTGTAAGTATCTTTAAGCCATCATCTGTGTATGTCATGTCTTCCACCAGAAAGTTATGCCCTACTTCCTTTAAAAATGCACCTGTATAGCTATAAGCCATCAATTTTTTGGAAGTCGCAATACATATTTGTTTATTAAGTTTATCAAGAGCAAAAGTCCTTAGATTCGGATACTCTCCCGGACCTCTGCCCTTATTTCCAATCTTCTTAATATAGCTGCCATCACTGCTGAACTGAAGTACTTTTGGCCCTGAAAAATCAAAGACAAACAAGAAACTATCTGATTGTTCTACTTTCATAATATGTGATAACAAACAAGAATCGGATGTCTCCAGAATAATTGCCTTTACGTCAACAGATATATCAGACAAATCCAGATCAACTAGCTTATCCTTTTCAACCTTTATGATTTTTAGGTCATCCTTCCCTTCATTAGAACATGAAGAAAGAAATAGCAAGGCTAATAAAGTACTTATGAAAACTTTTGTCATTAAACTTATTCCTTAGGTTCAATAATAAACAACGTAATATTTGATTTTCGCGGCACACTTATATTTCTAGCCTTTAGTTCTTTAGTCTCTTTAGTAAAGAAAAGCTCAGAGTTAAATCCCCCTCTAAGGTAGATAAAGCCCGTATTTTGGATATCATCATATATTCCTGAAATTGGTTTTCCCGATTGATTCTTTCTTAGCATAGTATTGAATCCCGTACCATTTCTAATATCGTAAACATAATAATATCTCTTGTGTGAGATATTATATCCATAGAGAATATAGTTCTTAAGTATTATTCTGAATGGGAATACTATCCTGTTAATGTTCTCCTCTGGAATATCTAATAGTTCAAACTTATATGCAATTTTAACCTTGTCATACTTATCGACCTCAAAAATAGCATCTTCCAGGGCCATGCTTACAGAAAGCTTATCATTTATTATAGCCCATTGTGTTGGCTGTTCCATCGACGGAAGCGGTGAGCCAAACTTCTTATATCCTCTCTCAATATCATTAAGTTCGCCAATTGCAGTATAAAGAGTGTCAGGATTAGATCCATCAATATCATATTTGATTAAAAAATGATTCTTAATATCTTTTTCAATATCAATAAATAAGCTTAAAGTCCAGAAATGTTTATTAAAGATTGGGCTAAGTATTACATCTCTCTTACTAAATTCACTCTCAGACACAAAGCTCCCATCAAATTCATATATAGCAAACTGCCTGGCATATTTTAAACGAAGCTCTTCGTTTTCAAAATCAGGAAGTACATATTTCAGGTCAAAAAACTCACCTGTTTGCTCGTCTTTCAGCCCTATCTCTTTAACAAATTTTCCATCCAGAGTATACTTAAGAAACCTCGGGGTATTAGGTAATTCCTTGTAACTACCCTTGATATATAGATAGTCCTGCGTTTTGATTACATTGTCAATGTAGTAGAGTGTAAGGCCTTTGGGATTTCTCAAAGATACAGGAGTGAGCTTATCAGCAAAATATGAAAGATTAAGCTCATCATTTTTACTTACATCAATCTTTATTGTAGGAGGCTTGTCCTGGGCATTTGCCTGTAAGCATATTAAGAAGAATGCAAACTTTAATAATCTCATAACAAACTATTGGCCAACTATATTAAGGTCTTCTATATCAATGGTTAAACCAAAGATAATCTAAATTCCCTTCTTGTGAAAATAGAGCCAGCTTTTGTGGAGTGTTCCCCATAAAGTTATTTATATATTCTATAAATAAAGTATTATCCATTGGAGAGAATATGACAGTGCCTGGGAGTTATATTTCTTAAAGACAGAGATCAAGCTTTAACCTGGCCTTTCGATGCATCCGGAACCTGTACTTTGCTGCCTTATTTTATTCACAGTTACCATCCGAAATGACATACGGTTTTTTTTAAGTAATTTTAGGGCTTAAAATAATGTTTATATGGCTTCAGGTACTGCTATACCAAAGGGAACACGTGATTTCGGACCTTTCGAGATGGTTCGGCGTAATTATATTTTCGACTCAATAAAACGGGTATTTAAGAAATACGGCTACTTACCCCTTGAAACACCTGCGATGGAGAACCTCTCAAGCCTGCTGGGTAAATATGGTGAGGAAGGCGACAGGCTGCTTTTCAGGATACTTAACAGTGGCGATTACCTTAAGAAAACAAAGAGGAACGAGCTGGCGGATATCGGATCGCTTGAACTTTCAAACCTGATCTGCGAGAAAGGACTTAAATACGACCTTACGGTTCCCTTTGCCAGGTTTGTTGTGCAGCATCTTAATGAGATCACCTTCCCCTTTAAGCGTTTCCAGATACAGCCGGTATGGCGTGCCGACCGTCCCCAGAAAGGACGTTACCGGGAGTTCTACCAGTGCGATGTGGATGTAATAGGCAGTAATTCATTATACAACGAGTACGAACTTATACTGATAATCGACGAGGTATTTTCTGAGCTCGGCATTAATAATACCATTAAGCTGAATAACAGGAAAATATTGCTGGGTATTGCCGAACTGATTGGTGAAAAGGACAGACTTACAGATATTACGGTTGCTATCGATAAGATCGAAAAGATAGGTATCGACAGGGTAAACGAAGAACTTGAGCAAAAAGGTATACCGCAGCAGGCCATTAAGCGCCTGCAACCTGTGCTCTTCCTCGAAGGCGGTAACCGGCAGAAACTAAATAAACTGAAAGAAATACTCAAGGATTCCGAAACCGGGCTTGCCGGCCTTGATGAGATGCTGAGCTTACTTGATTACCTTGACAGGAATAAACTGAAGTCTGAAATAGAGATAGACCTTACCCTGGCCCGTGGACTGAACTATTATACAGGTGCAATTATAGAAGTTAAAGCAAACGACTATGCAATAGGAAGTATC
Source organism: Marinilabiliaceae bacterium (assembly GCA_036350795.1). GTDB lineage: Bacteria > Bacteroidota > Bacteroidia > Bacteroidales > VadinHA17 > JAUVKT01. The sequence continues at coordinate 48,871 of JAZBNV010000087.1, read as the reverse complement.
TGTGGCGGAGGACGTTACGACGACCTGGCAGGGGTGTTCGGGCTTAAGGATGTTAGTGGTGTGGGGGTATCCTTTGGTGCCGACAGGATCTATGATGTGATGCTTAAACTGGATCTTTTCCCCGAAAGGGGAGGTGAAGATGTAAGGGTGCTCCTGGTTAATTTCGGTGGCGAGGATGAGCTCTATGCCCTGGATGCACTTAAGCTGCTGCGCGAAAATGGCATTTCATCAGAAATGTACCCCGATCCCGTAAAAATGAAAAAACAAATGAATTACGCAAACAGCCGTAATATCCCTTTTGTTCTTATTGCAGGAGAGGAAGAAAGGCGTAAGGGGGAATATACACTTAAGGATATGAAAACAGGAGAACAGTCAGGCCTGACACTTGATGCCCTCCTTGAGAAAATACAATAACTGTCATTTCGAACGAAGTGAGAAATCTATACCAGCCAATAATTCAGATCCTTCGGCAAGCTCAGGATGACAATAACTGTCAACTACTGGTTTCTCCGTTGTGCGGGCAGCTCCGACCTTCTGTTCCTGAGTTGTTCCAGGAGTATACCTCTGAATTGCTTCTCAACCTGGTACAGCTTAACTACCTTTACAGGTGGCAGCACCTTTTTAAACTCCTGGTGATACTTCTTTGCCAGCTCAGCTTCCTGCAAAGTAAGCTCTATTAGCTTATCGCCACCCTCTTCAATCTCCTTATCATCCATTGTCTTAAAATTCTGATTCAGGCTGCGCAGAACTTCGTTTTTATCTTTATTCAGCTCGTTCCTTTTCAGGGTAAACTCGTTGTACAGGGGCCAGAAATCCCTTGCCTCATCAGGTGTAAGGTTAAGATGTCTGGTAAAGAATGCAATTTTTTCTGATTCAATCCGGTCCGGACTCCTCAGTTCCTGGGCTCTTATGCCTGTGCTTGTAAGAGTAATAACTCCTAGTAATATTAATGTCCTTTTCATAACTTTCATTTTACTGGTTTTGAATAATCTCATTATCTGTAATTCCGGAGTTTAATAGGTACTCAATGAGGTCTTCATCACTGATTTCGTCCAGGGGATCAGGCAGAGGTTCATCCTGTGCTCTTCCTTCAAGAGCTTCAATCAGTTCAGGTTCGCTCATCTCATAGGCAAGCAGGCTTTCTATATCAGCCGGTTCTATCGCCCCTGAGCTCTTATCCATCCCGGGCAGCACTACTTTAAGCAGGGTAAATGATATAATCACTATTACTGCCATTGATGCAGCCAGCATCAGGTGCGGCCTGATAAGCTTAAAAAGCCCGGTCCTCCTGCTTTCATTTTCCCTGCTGATCCCTGAGGTAATCTTTTCGGTAAAATCCTCGAAGTAATTCTCAGGAACCCTGAAGGCATCTTTTTTCCTATATTCTCCTTTATCTTTCATCACTTATTTGATTCATTTCAGAAACAAAGGTTTAATCTTCACCAAGTAAATCTTCAATTTTTTTTCTTGCATGATGGAATGAGGCCTTGAGGGCTCCTTCCGATGTCGACAGTATCTCGGCCATATCCTCGTATTTCATGTCGTCAAAGTATTTCATATTAAACACCAGCTGTTGTTTTTCCGGCAGGGTCAGTATGGCTTCTGTCAGCCTCCGGTAAGCATCATCACCATCAAAATACATATCTGCTTCATGAGAACCTGAGAAAATAATTTCAAGGGTCTCCGAATCCAGGGATCTTTCTTCCTTTCTTTTCCTAAGAAGCTGAAGGGCCTCATTGGTAGCTATCCTGAACAGCCAGGTATAGAGGGAGCTTTCTTTCCTGAAACCCGCCAGACCCTGCCAGGCCTTTATAAAGGTGTTTTGGAGGGCATCATCGCTATCTTCGTGCAGAATAAGTATTCTCCTTATATGAAAATAAAGTTTTTCGCGGTATTTAATTACAATTAATCTGAATCCTTCTTCAGAGTTCTCTTCAAATTTATCCAGTAATTCCCTGTCTGAATTCAGTTCCTTTTTCATGCCGCTCAGAACACTCTTAATGAAGATGATTTGCCTGATTCTATTGAGAATCTTTTTACCACTGTATAATGTGATTGCTTTGAATGAATGGGTCTGAAGATAACCCGGTAGTACCCGGGCAGTAGTACAATTGAGTCTGTCTTATCGGCAGTTTTAACAGTATAAATATATTCCAGGTCACCATCCCTCTCAACAAATAATTCACAGATTCCTTCGGTGCCGGAAAGTATGGTAACAACCCCTGGCTGCGGGAGGGTAACCGTTGTAAGCTCACTCTGACGTATATTTATATTATTGAGCCTCGATACCGGCAGTGTTGGTATCTCCAGGTCGTAGCTGCCTGTAATATATTTCTGATCTTCAAACATAAGCTGCCTGTTAAGGGTCTCCATTTTTCCGTGCTCCCTTACAATAAATTTCAGATCCCGGTACTGGAAGCCCTTTTTCTGAACCACCTTAAGTGTTCCCTGTGGTGCATCCAGGGCTGCAATATTATGCTTCCCCGGGGCCATCAGAAGGCTGTCGAGAACCACCGGGGGAATTGTATGTGCCTTAAGCCTGTACTCAATAAGCGGATCTATACGCATGGTATCGGGATTGCCCCTGTGATTAAGCGTATGCACAAAATTATATTTAATTCCCCCTGTATTCCTGTTGTAAAAAGTAACAGGCACATTTGTTTCGGAAGGCAGGCCATAGGCATCAAGCAGGTTTACCTGCAGTGTTGTTTCGGTAAGGGCATGGGTAACAACAATATCAAGTATTTCACCAAACCTTTCCTCTGATGAGGCATTGTAAACATTTCCAAGGCACTCAAAGCTCTTTTCAAAGCTGGGATCAAGGCCTATACCTATAATAAAGGGTTTAAGAAGAATTCCCTTTCTCTGCAGTTCCATTGCTACCGCACAGGGATCACCATCGCAGGCTTCAATGCCATCTGTAATAAGTATTACCACGTTACGACAGTTCTCGCGCGGAGGAAAATCGCCTCCTGCAGCGGCAAGCGAATTGGCAATGGGCGTGGTTCCCTTTGGTGCGAGTGAAAGCATTTTTCTCTTAATCCTGTAGGCATTGTCGGGTGCAAAGGCTACCTCCAGCCTTGTATCGTTACAGTCCTGTGGTGGCACAACACTCTGGTGACCATAAACACGGAGTGCCATCTCAACATTGGGGAAGGTGCTTAAACTGTCTATCGTCCGGCCCAGGAACTTCCTGGCTGTATTAATCTTTTTATCGCTGCCCCATTCGCCTGCCATACTCTGCGAGCAGTCGAGAACAAAAAGAATGCGCGTGGTTTCACCGGTCTGCCTGAGCTTCTGAGCCCTTGAGCTAAGAGGCAAGGCCAGTAAGAGTATAATAATTATTAATCCTGTATGCTTCAAAATATCATTGTTAATGCATTCAAATTTATAAAAATAAAACTTCATTATTGAATCCTTTATTGTATAAGCCTCGTTCCATTTTTCTACCTTTGTGTCCTGATAACGAAAAAAACAGGAGATGGCATTACAGTGTGGCATACTAGGAATAACAAATGTTGGCAAGACAACAATATTTAATTGTATATCAAATACAAAGGGCGAAACAACGGCTTTCGCCTTTTCGGCAAGCAAATCAAATATCGGGCTGATACAGGTACCCGACCAGAGATTATATGAACTCGAGAAATACCAGGCAACAGAAAAAATTATCCCCACCACGGTCGAGATTGTTGACGTTCCCGGCCTGGCAAAAGGATCAAGCCAGGGTGAGGGAGTTGGAAACAAATTCCTGGGCGATATACGTAATACCGATGCGCTTATTCATGTGCTGAGATGTTTTGATGACGATAATCTGCCTCATATAGATGGCTCGGTAGATCCTGTGCGCGATCTTGAGAATATTGACTTCGAGCTGCAGGTGAAAGACCTGGAATCGGTGGAGAAAAAAATTGAAAGACTGGCAAGAATTGCAAAAACGGGCGATAAGGATGCAAAAACAGGTATTGAAGTGCTGCAGGGACTAAAAGATCACCTTGAGAGTTTCAGCAATGCCCGGGATTATGAATTAAAACCCGAGCACAGGAAATACCTGGACGATATGTTCCTGCTTACGGTGAAACCGGTGCTTTATGTTTGTAATGTTGACGAATCTTCGGCCGTGAAAGGGAACCACCATGTTGAAAGAGTGAAGGATTTCCTGGGAGAATCATCCAACGAGATACTTATTATTGCAGGCCAGATGGAGTCGGAGATTGCCGAGCTTGAAGATGAAGCCGACAGGGATGCCTTCCTTGAAGATATAGGACTGACTGAACCAGGAGTAAATAAACTGGTAAGATCTGCTTACAGGCTACTGGATCTGCAGACCTTCTTTACCGTAGGACCCAAGGAAATAAGGGCATGGACCATAAAGAAAGGTATGACAGCACCACAGGCCGCCGGAGTAATTCATTCCGACCTGGAAAGGGGCTTTATCAGGGCCGAAGTGATGAAGTATGATGATTTTACAAGACTGGGCTCCGAGCAGGCCTGCAAGGTAGCAGGCAGGCTTTTTGTGGAAGGCAAGAATTATGTGGTGGAGGATGGCGATATACTGCATATAAGGTTTAACGTATAACTGGATATTGAAAAGGAAACTATTAATATTATCCTTACTGGTTCTTTCAGCAGCCATTACTGCGCAGGAAGGGAATATTGATCGCCTGAAAAAAAATATATCTGATTACGGGCAGGCGGAGATAAGGTTTAAGAATCCAGGTAAAAAGGACCTGGCATTTATTTCTGGCAAAATATCTGTTTACAATGCTAACCGGGATTATGCCTGGGCTCTTGTTTCTGAGGCTGATACTGCCTATATGCGGATTTTCCCCTACAGTTATGTGCTGATCGACCCACCTGATTCAAAGGCAGTGCTTTCTGCATTATCGGCAGAAGAAGCAATGAACTGGGAAAGCTACCCTACCTGGCAGCAATATGATACAATAATGCATAAGCTGGCCGAAGATTATCCTTTAATATGCAGGCTCGACACCATCGGGGAAAGCATTAACGGGAAGCAGGTACTTGTTCTTAAAATCTCTGACAATGTGCAAACTGATGAGGCAGAGCCTGAAGTGTTCTACAGTTCAACTATCCATGGAGATGAGCTGGCAGGCTACGTTCTTTTGTTAAGGCTGGCACACACCCTGCTTTCAAATTACGCGCCCGGCAGGTTAGAGGCACAACTAATCGACAGCCTCGAGATATGGATTAATCCACTTGCCAACCCCGACGGTACATATTACGGTAGTGATACAATCAATATACCACGGCGTTTTAATGCCAGCGGGGAGGACCTTAATCGTAATTTCCCCGACCCGACAGTAAGCGGAACGGTGCCCGAAAAGGAAAATGTTGATATGATTAACTTTATGAAGGGAAGGAATTTTGTTTTGTCGGCCAATATACACTCCGGTGCAGAGGTGCTGAACTTTCCATGGGACAGGGGCGAGGTACTGTGGGATGGAAGGGTGCATGCCGACAGCAGCTGGTTCTTTAATATATGCAGGGATTATGTTGATACAGTGCACCTGTATTCCACATCAGGCTATCTGAACGACCTTTTCAGTGCGGGCAGCTACCCGGGAGTAACAAGGGGAGACGACTGGTACGAGGTAAATGGCAGCAGGCAGGACTACGTGAATTATGAAAGACAGGGCAGGGAAGTCACTTTTGAACTGTCTGCCGCCAAGCAATCGCCGGCATCAGACCTTCCCCTGCTTTGGGATTACAATCACAGGTCCCTGTTAAGGTACCTCTCAAATGCATTCTATGGTATCCATGGCAGGGTAATAGACGATGATACGGAAGAAGCCCTCAGGGCAAAGGTGTATATCCCGGGACATGATAAGGACAGCTCGCATGTCTACTCAGATTCTTTGTCTGCTTATTTTGTAAGATTGCTCGATATGGGTACATGGAACCTGGAAGTATCGGCCGAAGGATACCAGTCAAAGTCAATAAGCGGTATTGAGGTTTCAGATTTCCAGCAGCGCTTTCTCGAGGTAAGACTCAGAAAGGACACATCTGATATACCTGAAGTACAGCCGGGTAAGCTTCTTTTATGGCCCGTTCCCGCTGCCGGATCAATCAATATCAGGGTGCCAGAAGGATTCGCTGCAGTAGCAAGACTTGATATAATAAGCAGTGAGGGCAGGCTTGTTTATTCAAAACAACACAATCTTGAGGGAGATTACCTGAGGGATATTCCGCTTAATGGACTTGCTTCCGGCTTATATATCGTAAAACTCCGTAATTCTTCAGGAAAAACACTTAAAGAATCCTTTGTTGTCCGGTAATCATACAATGTAAACAGGCATAGGAAGTTGAAAATGGCTCAGGGCCCAGAGCCCAGGGCTCGGGGATATGGTTGAAAATGTTGAAGAGGTTGATAAAGTTGATAGAGTTTATAAAGTTGATAAAGTTGATAGAGTTGATAGAGTTTATAAAGTTTAAACCGTTTACCTTTTACCCTTTACCGCCTGCCTGCCTTTGGCAGGTTTACCGTTTACCGTTTACCGTTTTACCGTTCCCCAATATCTTGTATCTTGAAACATTCTTGCTATTTTTGCAGCTTAATTTATTAGGATGCAGATTTTATTGGCAATCTTTATTGGCGGCGGACTGGGTAGTGTGAGCCGCTACCTTCTTTCAAGGTCGGTTACAAGTAATTTTACCAATATAAACCCGGTGGGAACATTTATTGCCAACCTGGCAAGCACAATTATTCTTGGTGTAATCCTTTATATATCAACTCAGAGGGGGGAGCTCTCCGGGGCAACAAAAGCATTGCTGGTAGTAGGATTTTGTGGTGGATTCAGTACTTTTTCAACCTTCAGCTACGAGACCTTTGAGCTGCTGAAGACAGGTAGTTATACCTTTGCATTTGCCAATATATTTTTAAGTATTCTGCTCGGGGTAGGGGTATTGTATATGCTTGCCCGGTCGTTATAGAAAGGAATAAAACAGAACTATGAAGAAATTATCTTTGCCTGTCCTTATTATGCTGTTAGTGACAAATTTAACGGTCAGGGGTCAGGGTGCCTATATTCCGCCTGATAAACCAAAACTGGTAATAGGAATAGTAATAGAACAATTCAGGTACGATTATATTGATAAGTACTGGGACAGCTTCGGAGAAAAGGGATTTAAGCGCCTGATCAATGAGGGGACCAACTGCAAGAACGCGTCGTATGATTATTTCTTTACACAGTCGGCACCGGCTCATGCCACGCTGGCAAGCGGCACCGATCCGGGAGTACACGGCATAGTTGCCGATAACTGGTACCATCCCCTCCGCGATGAGATAATATACTGTACTTCTGATAACGAGGTCAATCCCGTAGGAGGAAGTTTTGAAAATGGTCTGCACTCTCCGGTAAACCTTGTTCCGAGCACCTTTGGCGATGAGCTTAAATTATCGAACGGAGGTACTTCGAAGGTTTTTGCCATAGGAATGAAGGATCACACCGCGATACTTGCCGGTGGACATTCAGCCGATGCTGCCTACTGGTATGATGATGTAAGCGGTTCTTGGATGAGCAGTACCCATTACCTTGATTCCCTGCCGGGCTGGGTTAATGATTTTAATTCGAAGCGTCTGCCGGAGACCTACCTGGGTACTGAATGGACCACTTTACTTAACACAGAAGCTTACCCTGGCAGTCTGCCCGACACAAACAACTACGAACATGGAATTAAGGGACAGTCATGGTTTCCATACGATCTTAAGAAAATGAGTTCGTCAGGGGTATTAAAAAAGACCTGGGATTATGAGATGCTCAGAAAGGTTCCGGCTGCTAATACCTATACCTGTGATTTTGCCATTCAGCTTATAGAAAAGGAAGGACTGGGCCAGGATGATATATGCGATTTCCTTTCTGTAAGTTTCTCTGCTACTGATGAAATAGGTCATAATTTCGGACCGGGATCGCTGGAGATGGCTGATGCCATAGTAAGACTTGACCACGACCTGGGTCATTTTCTTGATTATGTAACTCAGACGGTGGGTAAGAAGAATGTACTTGTTTACCTTACCTCGGCTCATGGTGTTGCTGAGATTCCTGAGCTCCTGCAGGACAAGAAAATTCCTTCAGGTCATTTTAAATACAACCAGGCACTCGCCCTGCTGAAGTCATATCTCAATGTAATGTATGGCCAGGGTAACTGGGTTAAGGGCTACTATGAAAAACAGGTTTACCTTAACCGCACACTGATAGAGGATGCTAAACTATCGCTTACAGAGGTTCAGGATATTTCAGCCAGGTTTCTTACCCAGTTCTCGGGTGTGGCCTTTGCTGTATCGGCCAATGTAATAGAGAATAATGATTTTGCAAGGGGTCATTACAGGAAGATCAGGAACAGTTATGATCCATCCCGTTCGGGCGATATTATTTTAAACCTTCAGCCTGCATGGGTAGAGAACGGTTCATTTGTAACTAACCATAATTCGCCCTACGAGTACGATTCGCATGTGCCTCTTATCTGGTATGGCTGGACGGTAAACCGGTCATCTGTGACAAGGAAAATAAATATGAATGAAGTTGCGGCCACCCTTTCTTCTCTTTGCAGGATACAGGTGCCCAATGCCTGCTCCGGGGAGCCTATTACTGAACTTTTCAGATAGTGGTATGTTTTTTGATTAGAGATAATGAACTCATTGATAAATATTTTCGTGTATTAATCATTTGTTTATATTTGCAGGAATTAAAATTTTGAAATTAAATCCAATACAATAATAAAAACAAAAACTATGGGAGAATTTTTTAGGACAGGCTTAAAGACACTTACTGTGTTTGTTTTAATGGGAGTATCTGTAAATGCTTTCGGACAGGCACAGATGTCGGAAGTAGCCGAAACTTTTAACCAGGGTGTTCAGCTGATGAAGATCAACCCTGATGGAGCCGCCAGCGCATTTGAGAAAGCTGTGAAACTCGCTGACGAGGTTGGTACCGATGAGGCTCTTGAGATTAAGAACCAGGCTATTAAGCAGATACCCAAAATGCATTGGGAGTCTGCAAAGAAGCTTGCCGGAAAGAAGGATTACGAAGGTGCTATTGACAGGCTTGAGAAATGTGTTAGCACAGCAACAACCGCCGGTGATGAAACACTCGTGAGAAACGCAAAGTCAACCACCTTAAGCATTATTAATGCACAGGGAAATACTGCTTTTCAGAACGGCGATTATGATGCTGCCATAGCTCATTATGATAATGCTATTCAAAGGAATGCAAGATATTCAAAGGCCTACCTGGGTAAGGTTCTTGTTTATGATAAAACAGGCGATCTTGAGAAGATGGAAGAGAGTGGCATAAAGGGTGTGGAAGTGGCCCAGGCAGCCAGGGACAATAAAACAGCGGGAGACATACAGCAGAAAATGAGAAGCACCTTCTTTAACAGTGCACAGGCAAAATTTAAGGATGAAGATTTTGCCGGGGCTGAAAAATGTCTGTCGAGGTCGATACAGTACGGAAATAACAATGCACTTGTTCATTACCAGCTTGGACTGGCCTATGAGGGTCAGCAAAAGTGGAGCGAGGCAGTAGAGTCTTTTACTACTTCAGCTGAGCTGGATATGGGTACTCCTGCTGAAAAGGCCAAGGTGTTCTTTAAGCTGGGTGGAGCCTACGAAGCACTTGGAAATACCGCAATGGCGTGCGAGAGCTACAAAAAAGCTATGCATGGTGAATTTGCCGAGGCAGCAAAGTATAAGATTGAGACCGAGCTGGGCTGCGATAAGTAGGTGCGAATTGATGCGAATTGTCGCGAATTGATGCGAATTGATGCGAATGTTCGCGAATAAAATTAATGAGGAGGGTCCTGTTAAGCAGGGCCCTTTTTATTTATTGAGTCGCGGATAGAGCAGGCTTCAGACAGCAGAGCGGGGTTTTCAGCAAGGCCGTTTCCAAGTACAACAATATCTGCACCGGCAGAGTAGGCCCTGCTTACATCAGCGGCAGTCCGTAAACCACCTCCTGCAATTAATGGAATAGAGGTATTGTTTTTAACAGCTGCAATCATATCAGCCGGAACAGGATATTCTGCCCCGCTTCCTGCTTCGAGATAGATCATTTTTAGCCCAAGCAGTTCACCTGCCATGGCTGTTGCTACTGCAATATCTTTTTTACCAGCAGGAATAGCTTCTGTTTGAGACATGTATTCAACAGAGCTTCTTACACCTGAGCTTACCAGTATATATCCTACCGGAACAATATCAACACCCATTTTTTTAAGCTGGGGTGCAGCAACAACGTGATTACCAATCAGTAATTCCGGGTTTCTTCCCGAAATAAGCGAAAGAAGAAGAATGCCGTCAGCACAGGGGTCAAGCTGAAGAAGGTTGCCAGGGAAAATATATACCGGGACAGAAGTGATTTTCTTTATACCCGAGATTAATTCACCCGGTTTTATAAAAGTTGTTGATCCTCCCACAAGGAAGTAATCTACCCTGCATTCATCGGCAAGAGAGATAAGCCCTTCGAAATCAGAGTTACCCGTATCATCGGGATCGAGCAGCACTGCCAGTTTTTTTATTTTATCAGGGGCAATCATCGTACATCTTATTTGTCCACACCAGGGCGTAGTTGTCGTAGCGGGTATAATGTAAATCGAATATTTCGTTTATATGTTCGGTATGTACTTTACCTTTTATTTCTCCCGAATCTGCAAGTTCGAAAGGATAGATTGTGATATTCTTTTTTATGTTTATCCCTTCCTTGTCACAGATCTTGTAAAGAGCTTCCTTGGCGCACCAGTGAAGATAGAGATGATATCTTTTTCTGTCTCTTTCGCGCGTTATCTTTTCCCTTTTATTAATAAACCTGAATGAGATCTTACTGATATTGGAACTCATATATTCAAGATCTATCCCGGTTTTCTCGCAGGTGCTCAGCATAATAGCTGATAATTTATTGGAATGGCTGATACTAATATAATGCGATCCGTCTTTAAGAAAGGGCTTATTGTTTTTATTGTAAACAATCCTGGCATGAGGTCCCAGCAGTTCTTTCAGCAGTGCTCTCACGCTAAGAAATTCGAGTCTCCTGGATGTGCTCCTGAAAGTTTTATACCTTTTCTTATCAAACTGATCCATCTCTACCATCGACAGAAGGGTTTCCAGGTCTTCTTCAATTTTCCAGATACCCACCAGGGTGTGATCGTTAAGATAATTTTCAGTGATACAAGCCATTAAATTACAGTATTATCTCAGTACTTCCACCTGGTTGTCTCGATCAGGTGTTCGATATCCTCCCTGAAGAATTTATTTACCGGTGCCAGCGAATCCCTGTCGGGGAGGGTGCTGAAATACAGCGATCCCCTGAGGTAATGCCTGAGACTGTCGGTTAAATAAAACTGGAAGGATGATGCTGCATTTCCCGTTATTTTATATACAAGTCCGTACACCCTGTCTTCAGCATTCAGCCATTCCTTCTCTTCAATGGCATCGGCCTTAACAGCATGTTTATAAGCCAGCTTATGAGCGTCTTCAATAAGCAGATCCAGGTTATTGTTTACGGGCAAATAGCTAAGGTGCAGTTTCCCCTTGTATTCCCTGAACTCGATATTAAAGCAGCAATCAAGAGTAAGCCCCGGTTCAGCGGCAATTACACCATAAACCGGGTATTGAAATGAGAAAGGACAGGTACTGTCGAAGAGGGTATATTCCTTTTCGGGGAAATCAATCCTGAAATGGCCCCTGGGCCTCGGAACAGATTGATTTTTACAGGAAACAATTAGTGCAGCCAGTAAAATTGAAATCAGAATATTTCTAAGCTTTACGTTCATTCCCTGCCTTCTTTTTAATAATCTCAACCCGGATTTGTTTAATCCGCCTTTTATCTGCCTCCTCTATCCTGAACCTGAAGCTGGCATATTCGAGTGTAAAGCCTGCATCAGGTATTGTACCTGCAATTTCCAGGATCAGGCCTGCCAGTGTATCCGACTCACCCCTCACACCTTCAAAGGGATCATGTTCGATTTCCATCACCTTAAAGAAATCGTTAAGCTGGGTTTTCCCCTTGAAAATATACTCGCTTTCACTTATCTTACTGTATTGAATATCCTGCTGATCAAATTCATCGGGTATTTCGCCTACTATCTCTTCCAGTATATCCTCAAGGGTTATAATTCCGCTTGTGCCACCGTATTCGTCTATTACTATTGCCATGTGAATCTTCTTTTTCTGGAACTCCTCCAGCATTTCGTTAATTCTTTTCGGCTCGGGCACAAAATAGGGTGGACGTATCAGCGATTGCCAGTTAAAACTGTTTGGTTTATGAAAGTGGGGCAGCAGGTCTTTTATATACAGAACTCCCTGTACCTTATCAAATGATCCTGAATAAACAGGGATACGGGAGTATCCTGAATCAATTATCAGGGGCATAACTTCATTGAATGGTGTTGCAATATCAATGGCTACAACATCAATACGGGGTTTCATTATCTCTACTACCGCTATATCTCCGAATTTAACAATTCCCTTTAATATTTTTTCATCATCCTTATTTTCTCCCGAAGCTATTGAAATGGCGTCAGACAGCTCATCCTTGCTTATATATGTACGGTGTTTCTTCTTCCTGAAAACCCTTGTAAGCTTCAGAAGCATGGTACTGAGCGGTCTGAAGAACCTGTCAAGAATCAATAAAGGCCCGGCCATAAGCATTACAAACCTGACATTATTGCGCGAAGCATATACCTTGGGCAGTATCTCACCAAAAAGCAAAAGCAGGAAGGTGATTACAACAACCTCCAGAACAAATCCCAGCAGGGGGACATTTGTAAAATCAAACAAATGTGAGCTTATATAGGCTGATAATATTACAATACCTACGTTAACAAAGTTATTTACAACCAGGATGGTACTCAGCAATCTGTCGGGGATAAGCAATAATTTCAGGATATTGTCGCTTTGCTTACTTTTCCTGGTACTGAATTCTTCAATATTGGAGGGTGTAAGAGAAAAGAAGGCAACTTCAGATCCCGATATAAAAGCTGAACAAATAAGCAGGAGAACCACTGTTACAGCCTCCGTAACTATGGTGGCATTAAGCGGGTTTACAATTATCTGGTTTAAGTATAAGAGGTATCGGAATGGTTCGTCAGTTTCCAATTTAACAGCATTTAATTAACACTAGAATGGAAGATCATCATTTTCGTCTGAATTGCTTCCCAAAGGATCATCATTTGTGCCGGTGCCGGTATCAGGGCTACTGTTTACATAACTATTATTATCAGGTGACTGAGCTGCTTCCTGCGAATCCCGGGTTCCGGCACTCTCAGCATCTCCTTTCCTTCCAAGCATTTGCATATTGTCTGCAACTATCTCGGTAATATATCGCTTATTACCTTCCTTGTCATCATACGATCGTGTCCTGATCTTGCCTTCAATATACAGCTGTGATCCTTTTTTTACAAACTTATCGGCAACTTCAGCCAGACCTCTCCATAATACTATATTGTGCCACTCGGTGGTTGTAACCTTTTCTCCATCCCTGCTCCTGTAGGTTTCACTTGTTGCAAATGGAAACCTGGCCACAGCTACGTTTGCTTCAATAAAATGTACTTCGGGGTCTTTCCCTACATTACCAACCAGTATCACCTTGTTTACAGCCATAATATTTCTGTTTGTTTCACCTTTTTTTCTATCCGCAAAGGTATGAAAATTTCAAATGGCTGCAATTTCCAGCTCAAATATATCTTTTGTGAAAGGTCTGGAATCATTGACAGGCTCTATTTCAGATTATTACAACTCAAAAAAATCAAAAAATAAACTTAAGTGTTTCATTTATACGAAATAATATTTTACATTTGCAGAGTTATTGAAATAAGTATAAAATATATATAATTTGTTGAATTAAATATTTAAAAAATGACTAAAGCAGACATCGTTAATGAGATTGCCAAGAAGACTGGAATTGAAAAGGTTACAGTTCAGAGAACTGTGGAAGAGTTTATGGATGCAGTCAAAGAATCTATGGTAGCAGGCAATAATGTTTATCTTAGAGGATTTGGAAGCTTTATAGTAAAGAAGAGAGCTAAGAAAACTGCCAGGAATATTTCTAAGAATACTACTATTATTATTCCCGAACATTTTATTCCGGCTTTTAAGCCTTCAAAATCATTCATTAACAAAGTTAAGAACAACCAGTAATCAATTTTAGCTTTATGCCAAGCGGAAAGAAGAGAAAGAGACATAAGATGGCTACGCACAAGCGTAAGAAGCGTTTGAGGAAGAACAGGCATAAGAAGAGGAAATAGCAGATCTGTTAAGAGCCATAAACGAAAATAGTGCTAAACCTAAAGATGCATCAGTCTTTAGGTTTAGTACATTTATAGTATTTAAAGAAATATTCTTACATCTATAAGGTGGTAAGTAAAGATATAATAATAGACTCGGGGCGGGACGAAATATCCATTGCACTGCTTGAAGACAAGGCCCTGGTTGAACTTAATAAGGAAAAGAAGAACCTTCAGTTCGCTGTTGGCGACATTTATCTTGGTAAGGTTAAAAAGATTATGCCCGGATTAAATGCAGCTTTTGTAAACGTTGGTTATGAACGCGATGCCTTTCTTCATTATCTCGACCTGGGAGCCCAGTTCAGGTCGCTGCACAGGTATTACGAGCTTGCCCTTAATAAGAAAGGAAGGATTCCTCCACTTCACAAGTTTAAACGGGAGAATGATATCGATAAGGACGGTAAGATTGCAGACGTTCTTACTTCAGGCCAGACTGTGATTGTGCAGGTTACAAAGGAACCAATCTCCACAAAGGGGCCACGGCTTGGTGCGGAAATCTCAATAGCCGGGAGAAATCTTGTATTACTTCCTTTTTCTGACAAAATATCAATCTCTTCCAAGATCGAAAGCACAGAAGAGAAGAATCGCCTTAAAACCTTACTGCAGAGCATTAAGCCCAGGAATTACGGCATTATAGTAAGAACCGTTGCAGAAGGAAAGAAGGTTGCGGTACTGGATGCCGAGCTTCGCGGGCTGGTAAAGAAATGGGAATCGGCTTTTTACAATCTTAAAAAAGATATCGCCAAACCCAGGCTGCTTATAGGAGAGGTTAACCGTACATCAGCTATCCTGCGTGATATCCTGAATGTAAGTTTCACAAATATTACCGTTAACTCAGACGATATCGCTAATGATATCAGGCAGTATATACGCGAAATTGCACCCGAAAAGGAAAAGATAGTTAAGGTTTATAGCGGCAATCTGCCCATCTTCGACCATTTCGGGGTAAGCAAACAGATTAAGTCACTCTTTGGTAAAACAGTATCATTCAGACATGGATCCTATCTTATTATTGAGCATACCGAAGCACTGCATGTAATTGATGTTAACAGTGGTAACCGCTCAAAATCAAATAACGACCAGGAAACAAATGCCCTGCTTGTTAACATGGAGGCCGCAAAGGAAATAGCCAGGCAGTTGAGACTCAGGGATATGGGCGGTATTATCGTGATCGACTTTATTGATATGCTTTCAAACGAGCATAAGCAGGCACTCTTTGACCAGATGAAAGAGGCTATGAAGGAAGATCGTACCAAGCATAATATACTGCCGCTCAGTCGCTTTGGATTGATGCAGATTACACGCCAGAGAGTAAGGCCTGAGATGCATATCACAACCGACGAAAATTGTCCTGCATGCGAGGGTTCGGGTAAAGTGGGGCCAACGGTTTTACTTACCGACAGGATAGATGAAGATCTCGGGCTGATAGTCTCAAAGGTCAAAACAAGAAAGTTTATTCTGAGGGCTCACCCCTTTATAGCTGCCTACCTTACAAAGGGCTGGAGATCAGAATCGCTTAAGCTTGCAAAAAAATACAGGTGTAAAATACAGGTCCAGGAGATTACATCGTACCAGATGCTTGAATACAGGTTCTTCGATTCATACGGTGATGAGATCGACTTCAGGTAGAAACAAAAACTCCCCCATATTGTTAAATATTTGTCAGTAAAAACTTACTGATATGTTAAGTTTTGGAGTACTTATGCGGATTTTTATATCTTCGCATCTTTAACTAAACGCTTAAAAAAGATACAGTGATGAAACGATTATTATTATTAGTGGCAGTTATTTATGCAGGAAGCCTTATATCTTTTGGCCAGATATTTGACCCTGTATCATGGTCATTTTCCTATGAAAAAATAACTAAAGGCGAATACGACCTGGTTTTTACTGCAGAAATTGAGACTGGCTCTCATATGTATGCAATGGATATACCCGAAGGAGGCCCTATTCCTACCAGCTTTACCTTCGAAGAAGCCGGGGGTGTGGACTTCCAGGGAGAAATAAAAGCATTGTCGGAAGGCGAAGAAGTATTTGATACGGCCTTCGAGATGGATATAGTATATTATTCTGACAGGGCTGAATTCAGGCAGAGGGTAGAGTCAGAACTTCCGGCGTTTACAGTTAAAGGCTATGTAACTTTTATGGCCTGTGATGATGAAAGGTGTTCACCTCCGCAGGATGTGGATTTTAGTATCAGTATTGGCAATGAACAGTTAAGTGAGGCAGTGGAAGTAAGTGAATCCACCCCGGCCGGAAGTAAAGCTTCGGCATCAGATAAGGGCTTGCTGGGTTTATTTATCGTTTCATTCTTCCTGGGGCTGGCAGGTATTCTTACACCATGCGTTTTCCCGATGATACCCATGACCGTAGCATTCTTTTCGCAGGGCACATCAGGCAGGACAGCCGGATTCTTTAAAGCGCTGGTTTTTGCGCTTTCGATAGTATTGATCTATACATCACTTGGACTGGTATTTTCACTAACCAGTGCAGGCCCGGGTTTTGCAAATGCACTCAGCACCCACTGGATACCCAACCTGCTTTTCTTTATACTCTTTATTGTTTTTGCTGCCTCATTCTTCGGGGCATACGAAATAATCCTTCCCAATAAATGGGTTAGCAGTGCAGATTCGAAGGTTGATAAAGGTGGTTTTGTTGCTGCTTTCTTCCTCGGACTTACTACTGTTCTGGTTTCGTTTGCATGTACCGGCCCAATTGTAGGGGCACTGATAGTGGAAGCAATAGGCGGAGCCGTTCTGAGACCTACAGTAGGCATGTTTGGATTCGGGCTGGGCTTTGCTCTTCCCTTCTTCCTTTTTGCCCTCTTCCCCGCTGTAATGAGCAAGCTCCCGAAATCAGGCGGCTGGCTTAATTCAGTAAAGGTGGTACTTGGATTTATTATGGTGGCATTCAGTTTCAAGTTCCTTTCTTCTATCGATTCTGTTTACGGACTAGGACTGCTTGACCGGGATATCTACCTTATAATCTGGGTTGTACTTTTCTTTATGCTGGGACTCTACCTTATGGGTAAAATTAAGTTTTCGCACGATAGCGATATCAGTCATTTCGGAGTGTTCAGGTTTACTCTGATAGTTGCAGTTTTTTCATTTACTCTCTATCTCTTTACAGGGATATTCGGGGCTCCCCTTACAGGTATCTCAGCACTTCTGCCACCAAAAGAAACACTGTCAATCGACCTTACAAAAGGAGGCATGGTTTCAGCTGCCGCAACACAGTCAGATGCAGCCAGTGCCGATATCAGGTATGCCGACAAATTTCACCTTCCTTATGGATTGAAGGGATATTTTGATTACGAGCAGGGGATGGAGGCAGCCAGGGCAGCCGGCAAACCTGTGTTCCTCGACTTTAAAGGACATGCCTGCAGCAACTGCAAGGAGATGGAAGCAAAAGTATGGTCAGACGAAAGGGTTCTGAGCAGGCTGTCTGAGGACCTGGTAATTATTGCCCTTTATTGCGACGATCGCACAAAACTACCCGAAGATGAATGGTATACCTCAGATATCGACGGGAAGCTGAAAAATACTATCGGCAAGGTTAATACCGACAGGGAAATCAGAATGTTTGGCACCAATACACAACCCCTCTACGCCATAGTTGATCACGAAGGCAAGCTGCTGGGCAACAAGATGGAACATAACCTGGATATAGAAGAATACCTGGAATGGATGGATGAAGGCATTTCTGCATTCAATAAATAAGAAATATTCCAGGAAAGAACAGAGGCCGTCTCAAAAGTATATTATTCTTGTCATCCCGAGTTAATCGAGGGATCTAATCATCTGATAATCAGTATCCTGATTTCTCGCATTAGCTCGAAATGACAAAGATTGCGCACTTATGAGACAGCCTCTGTTAAATTGATTCCTTACCTGGCTATTTATATTTAGATTGTTCCGCCGAATACCAGCTACCCAATATTAGAATTTCCCAAACTTAAAGGTAAGGTTATAGGTCATGCCGCGAAGTGATTCGGCGTCAACGTTTCCAACAGGGCTCTGGCCTACATTGAATGAGGTTGGAAAACGGTAAGTGGCTCCGAAGCCAACCCTCATAAAGCGGGTAAGGTTGAGCTCAATATCCACTCCGGGTTCAACGATAAGGAAGGCATCATAATCCTCGATGTAGTTTGAATCCCAGTCTATATCATTATGCGATACAAAAGATACTCCCCCGGCACCCAGGAGGACCGGGAATGAAAGGTGCACCGGTGACCCTGGAAAGATAACAGGTTCGAGGTAAATACCTCCGTATCCCCCGGCAAGGAAAACATCCTTGTCAAGCACAATATCATAGTGATATTCATTAATAAAGCCGGTACCGCCAAAACCTATGGCGAAAGAGTGCTGAAGAACCCATGAACCCCTTCCCCCAAACTGCAGTGAATGCTTGTCGTCGACAGTTGAATAACCCATCCAGAAAGCACCATAGCCCCCGAAAGATCTCTGGCGGCCAAAAAGCGTTTTCATCTCCCTGTCATTGTAATTCCTTTTGTTTTTCTTAATGTCAACTTCTTCTTCCTGTGCAAGCAGGAATGAAGATGACAGTAATAGTGAAACACAAATTATAAGTATCTTTTTCATATTGTTAAGTTTAATTTTTTCTAGAATCTGTAAGCAACTGATAAGCCTATGTCGCCCGGCTGTATCCTGACAAATCCAGGCACCATAATTTCAGCAAATGGCTTCATATTTAGTCCAACTACCAGGGGTATTCCTGTAAACCTGTATTCCAATCCACCAAAGGCATCTATACCAAGTAAGGGTCTGAATCTTTCGTGTGGAAACTGGTACCTTTGTCCGAGAAAATAGGTGTGGTCAGAAAATGAAAATCCCAGGTGACCTCCATAGCCCCATACCAGGAAGAGCTTATCGGTAAACCCGGTAAGATTCATTTCATAGGTTAATCTCAGAATGGTTAGCCTGAGACTATTATCATTTGCAGCAAGCGAGGCATGGAATGCTTTTTCAGCAGTGCCGGCCGTAATCATATTCTGGTAATATATTCCTGAGTGAATACCTCCTCTGAATCCTATATGGTTTTCAACAATCTGGGCTTCAATAAGCCCTGATAAGGCAAAGAAGGCCAGGCAGGGTATAAGTCTTAAAGTTTTTACCTGAAGCATTCGTTCAATTTTTTCCCGGGTTCGATGGCGTATTATTTCTTAAGGCGAATCAGGTTACCTGATCCACTTATAGTTTTGGTAACAGTGGGCGAACCATAGTAGTACAGGTTTCCGCTTCCTGTAAGCACTGCGTACAGTTCGTCTGTAACCGTAATACTTACGTTACCTGATCCCGAAATAAGTATATCTGCTATCCCGGATTCCAGCTCATCAGCGTAAACCTGGCCAGAGCCTGAAAGGTTGACATCGAGTTTATTTGTTGTGCCGTTTATTTCTATATCTCCCGTGCCGCTGCTCTTAATTAACATGTCGTCTGACTCAGTGTTATTTATTGCAATATCTCCCGATCCACTTATTCTTAAATCAGTATCGTTGGCATATACAAAGTCGCAGATTATATTTCCTGAGCCTGTATTTACAAAATCAACCCTGCTGCCGCTCAGGGTATCAGAAATCATATCCCCCGACCCTGATAGATAGAGCGACTCAAGTTCAGGTGTTGTTATATAGGCAACTGCCTGCCTCGAAGGCCTTATACATGTAGTTCCTTTTATATCAATCTCAAGAACTCCTGATTTAACAGAGGTTTTAATATACTGGAGCAGGTTTTCGTCGGCTTCTATAAAAAGGCTGTAAGTATCTCCTTTTTCGTAAAATACATTAAGCGAAGTTTCATTCGAAATCCCTGAATAGGAATCAAGTAATCTTTCCTCTGTAACTGAAGTGCCGTTTCCGTCAACGCAAAAGATACCCAGGCACGAATTCAATACCGGCAGGAGCATCCCTGTTATAATAAGGTTGATAATTCTATTCTTTTTCATTTCTTTAAAATTTCCACGATTTCATTTCTAACTTAACGACAGCACATAAAATAATAGGTTGCAGGAAACACTATTAATTTTGCATAAAATCGAGATTTCCCCTGGTCATTTTCAGGATTATCTTTGATTTCGGACTGCTCCCCACCTGACCGGAATACAGGTATTCATCCCTTTCGGCGCTTAGAGTTGTTTCTTCAATTACCCATTCTTCAGGAATGGAAGAGTAGCAGCTGGTAAGTCTCGCATCAAGCTCAAAAGCCGTTTCATTATCGGCGGTGAGGTATATGTCAGTATATGTCGACTCCACAGATATAAGCTTAAAGATATAAGGTATCTGCTCAACTCTCAGCTTACCATACCTTGTGTTAAGGTTAAGCTTTTCACTTAGCAGGTCAATAGTGTAATCGGTAAAATAAGCACTTCCTTCAATTGAGCTTACTTTCTTTATAAAGAACCTGTCGCGCCTGGAGTCGGATACCAGCGATTCAATATCTCCCAGCTCAATCTTTGACGAGCTGCTCCGGATATCCACCATATCACCCCTTTCAATATTGAGTTCGCCATATGAGATTTTTACCTGTGCTTGTTTAACAGATCCGATGCTGATATTGCAGAAGTTAAGGTCGAACTTATTATTTCCCCACAGGTCTTCACCCTTTATCACCCCGTTCGAGGCACTTATATTAAGGTCAGCATCTGTTGATTCAATATATATATCTCCATACCTGTTATCGAGATTAATCACCATAAATTCAGGTGCAGCCACATAATAATCAACTACCAGCCTCGATCCTGATGATATAAGGTTATTGGTAAGGGTCCTGATGCTCTCTATCAGGTTAGCCGGACCACTGCTGAACTTCGTTTCAGCTATGATATAGTGATTGCTTGCTGCCAGGTTAAAAGATACGCCATCGACCAGTTTCCTGAGTTTCTGCTTATTTGAGGCTGAAGCGTTTAACTCTATGCGTATGTATACGCTGTCATTTTTAGAAGGGGAGAGGTGCACCTTACCATATTTATTAGTGATATCCAGGCTCATTCCTTCCCTTGCTTCAAAGCTTTTCTGAAGAGTTCTGCTTTCAGTAACATTCTGTGCCCCGGCATTAGTATGCATGGCAGATAAAACCGTGGCAAGCAGGAACAGTAAATATTTATATCTCATGTTTGTTATTCTTATCATTATTCTCTTTTTCCTCCTTAAGTATTGTGAGCATTTCTTCAAGTATCCTGATTCGAACCCTGTAGTTAACTATCAGGGCTTCAACAACATCTTTATTGCTAACATTGTCTTTCAGGTCTTTTTTCAGTTCCAGGTAAATGCTGTCGAGATTATTCATTTCTTCTGCCAGCTCATTTCCAAGGTCGGGCATTGATGTGAGGTATGGCCGGGCCTCGTTAAGAAGTGATTCTACACGTTTTGAGTAGAACAATTCAGATTCAAGCAGTTCGGGAGGAGCCGAATATGCTGCATTATTAGCTCTGTACCAGAGAAGGCCAAGGGATGAGCAAAGTAAAATAATTACTACAGCTGCCATGGATATTATTTTTCTCCTGTAGCCTGGTTTTACTTTTAACGAAGCCTGGATATTCTCCCAAATCTCCTGATCTGGCGAGTACATATCAAGTTCGTCCCTGTTGGTGCTTATGTACTTTTCTAGTTTATCCATGATATCTTTTCTTCTGCCAGTTGTTCCCTTAATTTCTTTTTTGCCCTCAGGTACTGTGTTTTTGATGTTGATTCGCTTATCCCGAGTATTCCGGCTATTTCCCCATGATCATATCCCTCGAGCAGGTAGAGCGTAAAAACAAGCCTGTAGCCATCGGGCAGTTTCTCAATTGATTTAAAAACTTTTTTTAAGTCTGCCTGGATGTCAGTATCAGCATATCCCTCATCTTCAGCGTTCATATCTTCAAATTCATCTGTAAACAGTAGTTTTTTACCTTTCCTCAGCTGGTTAATACACCTGTTAATCACTATCTTCTTAATCCAGGCCCCGAATGTTGATTCGTAGCGGAAGCTTCCCAGGTTCCTGAATGCCTCGGTGAATGACTCCTGCAGCATATCCTCAGCATCTTCCCTGTTATTCATCATCCTGTAAGCCAGGTTGTACATCGCCCTGCAATATTTATTGTAAAGAGCATACTGTGATATACTGTCACCTTTTTTGCAGGACTCAATAATCTTTTTTTCTATATCCCTGATCTCAGTGGCCACTTTTATTTCTAATCTCGTTTTAAATGACAATAAGGCAAACCAAAGGTTGCATATTCCGGAATAAATTATCCGGCAAAGCGAAGCTTTCTTATGGGTGCTGCAATAAATGCAAGTATTAATATTATCACAGCAGAAAACGTAAAGAAACGGTAAATGTAATCACCATGTTTTGAATAGAAGCTTGTGTAGTTTACAAGGCTTATCTCTCCTTCCAGAATATCTTTTTCCCACCACCCTGTTGAGGATAGCGTTTTACCATTAATATCGCAAATGCATGAAATTCCGGTATTGGCACATCTTATAACCGGACGCCTGTTTTCGATGGCCCTCAGCGAAGCAAACCAGTAATGCTGTTTGTAGCCGGCAGTCTTATCCCACCATCCGTCGTTGGTTATTATTGCCAGTACATCTGCACCTTTCTGAAGGTAGGATGTAACAAATTCTCCATATGCAGATTCGTAACATATTATGGGGGCAAGTTTTACGCCAGTCTCCGAATGAATAAACACTTCCCTTTCATCCTGGGGTGTATAGCCACTCATACTTCCCCCAAGGTCTGGTATAATAAGTCTCATCAGGAAGTAGGGCAGAATCACAATTTCCTTTTCAATGCCGGGCACAAGCTTCGATTTATGGTAGAACTCCGGGTATCCCTCCGAACTTAAATGTACTGCACTGTTATGAAGGGCTGTATCTCCTCTTTCCTTTGCCTTTCCTGGATGTTTTTTGCCTGTTAAGCTTGTGGCACCAAAGATCAGATCAACCCCGGGGTGCATGTCCAGGAACTCTTTAGCCTGTTTTATATATACATTCCCAGGGGAGGATTCTTCCGGGAACGGATCATCAATTGCTGTCTCCGGAAGCAGAACCCAGTCGGTACCATCATTAAGAGCATTGCCTGCATCCCTGAGCATTCTGCCGAACTGCTTTGTGAATGGTATACTGTCGAACTTTTCGGTATAGGGATCGATATTAGGCTGGACTATTACAAACCCGGCCCTTCCTGTTCTTTCTGGTGTACGCGAAGCAACAGCAAATGATATTAAGGGCGGAAACAATATAACTGTAAGTGCAGCAGCCATTATCAGTTTATAGCTTTCCTTACCGGAGATACTGGAAAGCAGCTCGTATATTATGATATTTGAGATTATAATCCATAGCGAACCGCCTGCTGTACCGGTAAATTCATACCATTGAACCAGGTATGCTTCCTTACCAAACACATTCCCCGAATTTAGCCAGGGTGAGATAATATCTATATGCAGGCAGGTAAATTCGTATGCAAGCCAGAAGCTGACCAGGCTTAGTGCTCCAGTAATTTTTCCGGATTTAAGAGAAATCTTAAAAGTGAGCCAGAACACCAGTGACAGCAGTATTGAGTGTGCTATAATTGCCATCACTCCTCCGGCAGGCGATGCTTTAGTAAGCCAGGAAAAGCTGAGAATGTTAAAAACCAGGAATCCAGGGAATACAGAACTGAAAACAAGCGAGGAACTTACTTTTGACCTGGACGAAATATTAAGGATATGAATAAAGGGAACAAGGGCAACAAGCATAATCACAGCGGGTAAGTGCTCCCACCACGCAGCCGACATCAGGAGTCCTCCGGCAAGGGAAAGAAAAAGCCTGTTGTTAAGTATTCTCTGAAGCTGCATTTTTTCTATTAAACGATTTCCTGTTTGTAAGGTAAACTCCAAGCAGTATACAAATTACGGAAATAATCATTGATGACTTAATATCTTCGCCATCAAATAATCCCCAGATTGATGCAACGATTGGTATAAGGTAGGTAACCGACGAAGCAAAAACAGGTGTTGTGCGCAGTATCAATATATTAAAAATTGCCAGTGCCAGTCCTGATCCGAAAATTGAAAGAATCCCGATATAAGACAGGTTTC
The DNA here is from genome assembly GCA_036350795.1 of Marinilabiliaceae bacterium. Taxonomy (GTDB): domain Bacteria; phylum Bacteroidota; class Bacteroidia; order Bacteroidales; family VadinHA17; genus JAUVKT01. The sequence continues at coordinate 24,496 of JAZBNV010000087.1, read as the reverse complement.
GGAGCCAGTGCTCGGTTTCCACTGCTGCCGAAAAGTCTGAGAGCAGCAGATTAACTCCGGCAATAGGTCCTATAAACAGAAAGGCGAGAGAAGTTATTGCAAGGCCATTAATGCCTTTCAGCCTGGTTACCTGGTTACTGCTTATTCCATAGAACAGGGTTGCAAGTACGATAAGCAGTCCGTAGGTATCAAAAGAGAATGAGCCTTTATATAGCAGGCCGGCAGCACCCACGAAGCCCAGGAATATGCCCAGTACCTGTCTCAGTAGAGCTTTTTGCGAATATATTGCTATACCAATAATAAGAGTAAAAACCGGTGTAAGGGAGTTTAGCATTCCTGCAACAGAGCTTTCAATATGAGTCTGGGCAAGCGGGTAAAGGTAGGCCGGGAAGGCACTGCCGATAAAGCCAATTATCAGGAAGCTCCAGATACTTCCTTTAGTCACTTTCCTGATGTTCTTTATGGCAACAGGGAGAAGAAAAATAAAGGAGATAAATATCCTGAGGTTTGCAATCTGGAAAGAAGAAAACGACTCCAGCCCCTTCTTGATAAGAATAAAGGAGGTACCCCAGATAACAGCCAGTACAAGAAGGATAATCCAGTTTATAAATTTTGACACAACTGACATAATTGCGGCAAATTTAGCAGATTGCCTGATTAATCTGTAATACTATATGCTTTTAGATTGAAAAAAAGTATTTAGCCGTCTAAAACACGATGTTAATCAAACAAATACCACGATTTATTAAAATAAAAGTAAGATTATTGTTTTTTGACTTTATATTTCATATTTTAGTTGCAGAATATCCGGTAAAAATTGAAATGAGATTTTTATTCACATTCGTAATTGCTGTATTGTATATAGCAGTGGCAAGCGGCCAGGACCTCAAACAGCAGGTGCTTGCAAGTGCCGGAGGTTATAATATCTCTGGTGATAACAGTATTTCTTTAAGCTGGACACTTGGAGAGCTGGTAATTACTACTGTTGAGTCGGGTGGGGGCGACCTGATACTTACCCAGGGTTTTCAGCAGACAAAAATGGCAATAACAGCTGTTAAGGTGAATAAGGACCTGGGTATTGAAGTTACTGTTTTTCCAAACCCGACCAGCGAACTTGTAAATATTAAATTTACAGCACCATTGGATGGCGAAACTTTGATGTTCCTCACTGCACCTGATGGACGACAGGTCATGAACAGCAAGATTGAACCGGGAATGATGCTAAAACAGATTGATATACATGACCTGGCTGCAGGTACTTATTATCTCAGAATTCAAAATGGTTTAAAATATAATGTATATAAGATATTAAAGCTCCAGGGCTTTTAAAGATGCTTTTACTGTCCAAAAGCAATTTTTCCATTCTTTTCATGGCTGCCCCATTCATTCTGGATGGGGCTTCTTTTTGCTGCTTAATAATAGGTCTGTTTAACATTTTTTAGCAATCATTTTAAGTATTTTTGATCGGTAATTAAATCTCAACTGAAATGAAGAATTTTTTGATACCGGTTCTGGCAGCGGCACTTTTTATGTTTTCGTGCGGAGACGAGGAGGCAAGGATTGTTAAGAAAGCAGACAGGATTCATGAAGCAATACTGACTGTTGACACACACTGCGATACTCCTATGCGCCTGATGAGATCGGATTTCGATCTTGGTGTAAGAAATGATGATGGTTGTGTCGATTTTCCAAGGATGAAGGAGGGTGGACTGGATGCAGAATTTTTTGCAGTATTTCTCGGGCAGGGTCCGCGCACCGAAGAAGCTCATGAGCGGGTTCATAATCAGGCTCTGAAGATATTTGATGCTATTCATAAGAATGTTGAGAAAAATTCTGATCAGGCTGAGATAGCTTTAAGTGTTGATGATGCTTACAGGATTAACCGCGAAGGCAAAATAGTTGCATTTATCGGACTGGAAAATGGTTACCCCATCGGGAATGATATCAGCAGGGTAAAGCAGTACTATGACCTGGGGGCAAGGTATATTACCCTGTCGCATTCAAGGAATAATGATATCTGCGACTCATCTACCGATCCCAATGGTCCGGAATATGGAGGATTGTCTGAATTCGGCGAAGAGGTAGTAGGGGAGATGAACAGGCTGGGTATGATGGTAGATGTTTCCCATATCTCGGATGAATCGTTTTTTGATGTAATAGAAAAAACAAAGGCCCCGGTTATAGCTTCTCACTCATCGTGCAGGGCGCTTTGCGAAAGCCCCAGGAACCTGACTGACGAAATGATTCTTGCACTAAAGGAAAACGGCGGAGTAATACAGATTTGTATCCTGTCGAACTACCTGCGTCCGCCAAAACCAAATCCCGAACTGGATAATAAATTGAAGGAGATTCGCGAGAAATACAATAATTTTGAGGGACTGAGTGAGGAAGAAATGAAAATAGCCAGGGAAGAATATTATTCTACCAGGGATAAGTACCGCGATCTTGCAACCGTTGTTGACGCAGTTGATCACATTGATCACGTAAAGCAGCTGGCCGGTGTCGACTATGTGGGTATAGGAACCGACTTTGACGGTGGCGGTGGTATTGAAGGTGTGATGGATGTATCGCAGATGAAGAACCTTACTGTTGAAATGTTGCGAAGGGGATATACTAAGAGTGAGCTTGAAAAGATATGGGGAGGAAACGTAATGCGTGTCCTTAAGGAATGCGAGCAACTGGCCTCAGGAAGTGGCGATTGAATATTTACTAAATCATATTTATAAAGTAAGCAGGGCGCCATCGGCGCCCTTTTTACTACTTCTTAAATCTACCGGCTACCGGTCCTTGACCCTTGAGAATCTGAGTGCCTTTAGCACCCAGTTGGGCATTTTCTTCTCGGGGTGCCTGTTTTCAAGGTTAATATACCAGCCAAGTTTCTTGATGATTGGTACCTTAAGGGTCTCAACAAATTCAATCAGCGTGCCATCGGGATCTTCAATATATGCAAAATGACCGGCAGCTTCGCCCATATCAAAACCCTTTATATCATGGCTTGATTTACTGTCTACGGTGAAAGCATAACCTGTTTCTTCACATTTATTCTTAAGATAATCCATGCCACCGATATCGTAGCAGAGGTGAATAAACCCGGGATCACCCCAGTACCTGTCTTCGAAAATTTTTTGTGGCTCCCGGTCTTTGGCACTTAGCAGCTCAATAACACTGTTTCCGAAGATTCTCCTGAAAGGGCCGTTGAAAGGTTTCTTCCTGCTGAGCAGCACCCTTCTGAAAACACCTTCTCCGCCCGGAAGACACTTCAGGTCGTCAAAAGTACCGGTCTTATCATATAGTACATGATCATAGCCAAGTATATCTGAATACACCTGCATTGATTTCTCGATATCTGTAACTCCTATTACAGCTCCGTATGATCCGCCGTTAACTTTCTTTTCGTTAAGGAACCAGTCGGTGGCCTGTACAAACTGGAAAATATTATTATAGGGATCTTTGATAAAGAATGTTTTCCTTCCAAAGGGATCTTCCACAGCTTCTCCCATTATGGGTGCACCTATCGACTTAAAATGTTTAAGAGCCTCCTCGGTGTTTTTTACCTTCATCTTACATGCATAGATGCCCAGGTCGCCGGCCAATAATGCTTTACCGGGGTCTTTTGGCTCCCTTCCCTTATACTGCCATATTTCAAAGCCTCCTCCGCTTTGAAGGTTCATTGCAAGTACTGCATGCCTGCTCCTTGGTTCTCCGCCTGTATAGGGCAACATAAGCTTTGCCTCGGCCTCTTCCTCGAAAATCGGAACGTCCATGCCGAAAAACTTCCTGTACCATTCCCACGATTCATGAAGGTTTTTTACTCCAACACCCATCTGCTGTATCCCACTTATTACGTAACTCCTCATTATCCTTTTTTAGTTCTACCGCTCATTATATAAACAAACCAGATTTCCCTATGTTTATTGTGGTTTTATTTTGGATGCAATATTAAAGAAAATAGTTGGAAAGTACTTCCTGATATATAACATAATTAATTCATTACCACCCACTTTTATTTCACGCTTGTTTTTGATGATGCCTTTTATGATGGTCCTGGCAGCTGCCTCCGGACTAATTCCTTTTTCCAGTCCGGGATCCATTTTACCATGCTCCGATCCGTCGGCCAGGAGTGCGTGCCTGGAAATATTTGTTTTTACCCTTCCCGGTATAATTACTGAAGCCCTGATATTATTATGCCTGTTTTCGAGGTAAAGGGTTTCAAAGAATCCATGCAATGCCTGTTTTGAAGCGGAGTATGCTGAGCGCAGCGGGAATCCGAACCTGCCTGCAATACTGCTGGTTGCCAGGAGATGTCCTTCTTTTTGAGCCAGCATATAGGGAAGCACTGCCCTTGTAAGAGCTATAGTGCCGAAATAATTTATTTCCATAATTTTCCTGTGCAGCGACATCGGGGTTTCTTCAATTGAGGCTCTCTGGCTGATTCCCCCAATATTAAGCAGGTAATCTACTCTGCCTGTTATCCCCAGCTGTTCTTTTACAAGCTCAGCTATATTATCAGTATCGCTAAGGTCGAAACATGCTATATGTACCCTGTCTTTTAATAAGCCACAGTTCTCCCTCACCGTCTCCAGCTCCGGCTTACAGTTCGATGATGCTATTACCCTGGCACCTCTCTTTACCATTTCGTACACAAGAGCCTCACCAATACCTGATGATGCACCGGTAATCCATGCTACCCTGCCTGTAAAATCTTTCATCCCCTGTTAAGTATTTCAATGTCCTTCATCAGGTCGGCATAGAGAGTCCTGAGAATTTTATATTCCGGGTTATTCCTGTTGGCGTATTTTCTTACGCGGATGCCTTCCCTTAGTTTCTTCCAGATAATAAAATAATTCCAGGCCAGGAGGCCTGCAGGAAGTATGCTCAGAAAAACCAGCAAGGCCAGCCACCATTTGTTTATAAAAACAAAGGCAAGCACGGCATAAAGAGGTATAAACAGTAAAGCCATAGCCAGCGACACACCAAATCTTATGGTAGACAGGAATTGAGGATCTTTAATATTTCTTAGGGCCATGTTTGGCACCCTGTAGAATACCAGGTTGGTAATAAAGCCATAAAGAGCAAGGGGTGCCAGGGCTACCAGGCTCAATATTGAGATCATATGTACAAGCAAACCCGGATTTTTGCGGTTAAGGTGATAATAACCGATATTCAGGCTGGCAGCTATATTCTTAATTTTTAAAGCCTTATTGCATATTTCCCTGTAAAGTCCGGGACGTTCGTTTTCTGCCTCTTCAAGCTTTGCAATCAGCTCCTTGTCCCTGGTAACTTTGGGGTGTACCTTGTCAGCAAAGTGAATTCCGTTTACAAGTTCGCGTAATTCATCCACTGCTTCATAGTCTTCTTTTGTCTCAATATGTATAATAAGATCCCTGAGGCGCTCAGCTATTTTATCTTTCAGTTCATTTATGGCAAGCTGTGGTTTTTCGCGGTAGAGATCGTGCAGTTCTGTGAAGCCAAAAGGCTCACCGTATTCCACGGTAACAGTCTGCCTGAATTTAAAATAGTTTGAATATTCCACCGCAACCGGTACAATCTGAATATCTAGCCCGAAATTTTCGGCTTCTTCTGCCATAAAAGCAATTCTGCACACTCCTTTCTGCAACTGTCGCAGCCTTCTGAAACCAGCATGGTTGCCTTCGGGCATAAGAGCAAGCCCGTTTTTGTTTCTTATTACATCTATGGTTTTTTCAAAGATGTCGTCATTTTTTTTAACTGTGTCCCATCCATCTCTTGGCCTGAACACCGGCAGCATCTTGAGTGAATAGAGAATTTTTGCGATAAATTTACTTTTGAAAATACTGGCCCTTGCCAGGAAAATAGGCTGTCCCTTCGATGTGAAAAGGATTGCAAGCGGATCCATCAGGGCATTCTGGTGATTTGAAACAAGAATATTATGCCTTGTACGATCGAGGTTTTCGCCACCTACGGTAATTACGCGCCTGTAATAAACCCTGTTGTGCCAGAAACCGGCAATAGCTTTTAATACACTGTAAAACAGTGAATATTTTTCTATATTATGTTTTCCCATCTCTGAATACCCTCTTTCCTTTCTACTGTACCTTTCCTCCTTTAAGCGGAATTGACGACCATATTGCGGCCGTTGTCAAACCTGATATAATATGCCACACACCCCACCAGGCAACTATTACTGTCATGCCGCCAATTGCCAGTTCGGGTGGAAATATTCTTGGATTAAATAGCAGAGCAAGCCCGAGTGCCGAATTTTGAATACCTGTTTCTATTGTAATAGCCCTTCGGTCGTAGGGGCTGACTTTCATTACAGACGCAAATGAAAAACCGGTAGCGAATGCTATAAGATTGTGAACCAGTACCAGCAGGAATATATATTTTATAAACTGAAGAAAGAAATCATAATTGCTTCTGAAGGCTATTGCCACCATTCCAAGAAAAGCAACAATGGAAAAAATCTTCAGGGGTTTTGCTATTACTGCCGTGAGTTTTGGAAACCTGGCATTAACATACATACCAAGAATTAATGGTATACCAATAATTATAAGTACTGTCTTGAAAACTTCCAGTGGCGGAATTTTCAGTTTTGGAAGTAATCCGGGGTTTATATTTTCATAAATATCCATAAACCATCCTCCCCAGAGTGCAAAATTAAGCGGAGTCATTACTATTGCAGAAATCGTTGCTATAGCAGTAAGGCTTACAGAAAGAGCAGCATTCCCTTTTGAAAGCGAAGACATAAAGTTTGAGATATTTCCTCCGGGGCAGGCTGCTACCAGTATCATGCCAAGAGCCATTGTAGGAGTGATTACGTTCCTGAGAATAATTGTAATAAGGAAAGTAACAGCAGGAAGCAGCAAAAACTGTGAAATAAAACCGGTTGCCACGGGTTTCGGATTCTTCAGAAGTCTTTTAAAATGGTCAGTTTTAATTCCGAGGGCAACACCGAACATAATAAGTGCTATTGTTATGTTCAGTATCAGGAGACTGTCCTGGGAGAAATTCAGGCTTACAGTATCCATAGACTGTAGAGTTTCGAGCATAAGCAATCTCAATTGGTTAAGTGGCAGGCAATATACGTAAAATTATTTATACGTATTTTTTTGTGATAATTATACTCCCGGATCTATGAAACGGTCGATATCCCTTCTTTCTCTTTTGGTTGGCCTGCCCAGGCCCCTTTTCCTGAAACCCGTGTTGAGCCCCGGCTTTATATCCAGTTTGATTTTTTCATCTTCGGGTGTCAGATCCTCAAGGTATTTGCCAAGCAGTTTTGCCCCCAGGCGCGAGGGCGGTATGGCAAGGATCCTGTAGGTAAAAACTACAGGCATTTTCTTTACAATAATTATATCACCGGCCGACACCAAACGTGAGGCTTTTACAGTCCCGTTATTCAGCAATACACGATTATTCCTGCAGGCATCGGCCGCCTGGCTCCTGGTCTTGTATATGCGTACCGACCACAGGAACTTATCTATCCTGGTATCGCCGGCATTAGTCATTATTGCTGATTTTACCTTCCCTGTTATAACGGGTCATTGTCAGCTCAAGTCCTAAAAACCCGAAAGCCTTCAGCATTTCTATTGTAAGATCAATCCTTGGTTTAAGAGCTTTGAGCTCCTCCTCTGTCCATTTTCCCAGTACATGATTAACCTGTTGTCCCCTGGCAAAATCGTCTCCGATGCCAAACCTTATACGTGCATAATTACCCGTTCCAAGTATCCTGTTTATATGCTCAAGCCCGTTATGACCACCATCACCACCCCTGGGCCTGATTCTTATGCTACCCGTGGGAAGGGCAATATCATCAACCACCACCATCAGGTTTTCGAGCTGAATTTTTTCCTTCCTGAGCCAGTAACTAACAGCATTCCCGCTGAGATTCATATAGGTTGAAGGCTTAAGGAGAACAAAGGATCTTCCACGGTGCTTAACAGTACAGACAAAGCCATAGCGTTTGTCTTTAAAAGTAATATTGGATGCATCAGCCCATGCATCCAATATTGAAAATCCAATGTTATGACGTGTGTTTGTATATTCGTCTCCTATATTACCTAATCCTGCAATAAGATATTTCATAGTGCTGATGATTCAGGTTTGAGAGACAGAAGGTGTGCTATTCTTCGGAAGCTGAATCTTCAGCAGGAGACTGAGCTCCTTCAGTACCGGCTCCTTCTCCTTCGGCTCCTTCTTCAGATTCTTCTCCTTCTTCACCTGTTGCGGCTTCTTTAACGGCCATACGCGAAGAAATTACAGCAACAACCATTGCCCTTTGTGGATCAAGTATCTCAAGGTTCTCGTAACTAAGCTCATGTACCTTGATCGACATTCCTATATCGAGTTTTGAAATATCTATTACAAGAGTGTCAGGAAGATCCTTGAATGAGCCTTTAACTTTCAGGCTTCTTCTCTTGAGCCTCAGTTTACCTCCGGCCTTTATGCCCGGGGCTACTCCGGTTACACTTACAGGTATTGACATGGTAACAGGCCTGTCTTCAAACACCTGGATAAAATCAATATGAATGGGACTGTCGCTTACAGGGTGATACTGAATCTCCTGGAGTGCTGCCATATAGGTCTTGCCTTCAATATCCAGGTTAATAATATACACATTGGGTGTATATATAATATCCTTGAAGGTTAGTTCCGGTGCATAAAAATGGATTATTTCTTCACCACCATACATTACGCATGGCACATTTCCATCTTTCCTGAGTTTTTTGGTTTCTTTCTTACCAAGCCCTGGTCTTTTAAGAGCTTTAATTTCAATAGTTTTCATTTGTCATTCTTTAAATGTGCTACTTAAGGTCAAAAAATTATTCAAAACCTCCCATCACACGATGGACAAAGTCATCAAATTTTCGGGCTGCAAATATACGTTTAATAGCTTAAAAAACAAAGCCCATACTTATAGATTCGTTGTGATACACAGAATCAATTGTGTCGGCGAACAGCCTGGCAACAGAAACAACCTCTATTTTAGGGGATGTTCTGATATTTGGAATTGAGTCGGTAACAACAAGTTTTTCAATTGGTGAATTCTCGATTCTTTCAATGGCCGGCCCTGAAAGTACTGCATGTGTTGCAAAGGCATGTATGCTCCTGGCACCCCTGTCTTTCATCATCTGTGCTGCGAAAGTGAGTGTTCCGGCAGTATCCACCATATCGTCAATTATAACCACATCCCTGTCTTTAACTTCTCCTATTATTGATATCTCTTCTACTACATTTGGCTTTTTCCTGAGTTTGTAACTCAGCACCATCTCCGACTGCAGGTGCCTTGAGTATGCATTGGCTCTTTTTGATCCTCCCATATCAGGGGCCGAGATTGAAAGGTGCTGTAGGTTCAGTTCTTTAATCTTATCGAAGAATAGTGACGAGGCATAGAGGTGGTCAACCGGAACATTAAAGAAACCCTGTATCTGGTCAGCATGAAGGTCGAGGGTCATTACCCTGTTAACTCCGGCAGTTTCGAGAAGATCGGCAATCAGCTTGGCTCCGATAGAAACCCTGGGCCTGTCTTTTCTGTCCTGCCTTGCAAGTCCGAAATAAGGGATCACGGCAATTATCTTATAGGCAGAGGCCCTCTTGGCAGCATCAATCAGGAGTAACATTTCAAGAAGATTATCTCCCGGCGGAATTGTTGATTGAACAATAAAAACGGTGCAGCCTCGTACCGATTCATCGAAGCGGGGCTGGAATTCTCCGTCGCTGAACTGGGTTACACTACTTTCGCCTAGCTTGATGCCAAGCTCGCTGGCAATATTTTCTGCCATATATCTTGACGACCTGCAGGTAAAGAGTTTGAGGGGAGATTTGCCATTCATAATTTATGAAAGATGCGGATTAATTAAGTCAACTCTGCAGCAAAACTACAAAAAAACAAGATATGTATGCTCAGGCTTTCTCAAAATATCTCAGAGTTTTTTCGATGTAGGCGAGAATCTCTTCCCTGCCCCGTTTTTCTTCTGTAGAGCTTATAAACATTGGAGGAAGCTCTTCCCAGCTTTCGCCGAGTACATTTTCATAACTCTCAAGAACCACCTTCAGACTGTTGTTTTTCCGCTTGTCAGACTTTGTAAATACCAGAGAAAGAGGTACGTGGTTTGTTCCCAGGAAATGAATAAATTCAAGGTCAGATTCAAGGGGTTTATGCCTGCTGTCGATAAGAACAAAAAGGTTCATCAGGTTTTCCCTTTTCAGAATGTAATTATGGATCAATTGTTTCCATTCGGCACGCATCTTTTTTGAGACTTTTGCATATCCATAGCCTGGCAGATCTGCCAGGTACCAGCTGTCGTTAATAAGAAAATGATTAATAGTCTGAGTTTTCCCGGGGGTAGAAGATGTTTTGGCAAGTTTTGTGCGCCCCGTAAGCATATTAATAAGCGACGATTTACCTACATTCGATCTTCCTATAAAGGCATACTCAGGCATTTCCGGTTCGGGACACTGTGAGAGCCTGGCACTGCTTTTTACAAAAGATGCTGTGTTTATTATCATTTTATTCCTGTTTTTAAAAGGAAGAGTTCTTCATTTATTATAAACCTTTCATGCCTGCCCGTGCCGATAAGCTTATCGCCCTCACTTACATTTACTTCAAATACAAGCCTCCTGTTGTCTGTTTCGAGCAGCAATGCCTCTGCCCTGAGCCTTGATCCTATTCTGCTTGCTTTAAGGTGTTTTACATCAATTGCAGTGCCTACGGTTCCGTATCCCGGGGGAAGGTGCTCCTGTACCAGCAGCATCGAACACTTTTCCATCAGTGCTATCATTGATGGCGTTGAATAAACATCCAGCAATCCCGAACCAATATGCCTGGCAGAATCCTTCTCGCCTGCAATATGCTCGCATGCATTTCGCAATCCGGCCTTGATGCTGCCGGCATTAAATAAGGTCATTGTAGGGGAGCTTTATCCTTTTTATAATAATTTCTTTATTCTTGAACCGACTTGTGTAAACTGCCACTATGTCAACATATCCTTTCCCTCCTGTAGCAGTCCTGTTAAGCTCAACATATCCCATGCCGGTTGAAGCTGATACATCTTTTGCCCTGGTCTCATCGAATGCGCCATCAACAAGCCCGCCTTTGTAGTACTTTACGTCTTTTGACTTGTTGTCGAGGGTAAGTACAATTGTTACAAGGCCATCTTCCTCGTAATAAGTTGTACTGATATTATATTCTATCGAAGGAATTTTACCTGCTTCCAGTCCGTTATCATAATATTCCTTTAGTCCGGGCAGCCTGAGCCCGTGCCTGTAGGGTATCTGTGCCCATATTCTTCCGCTCTTGTAGTATTTTGTCTGGATGCCGTGTATCTTGTCATTACGGTAGGGTGTTGCACGGTATACACTCCCTTCCTTATAATACCATTTTGCAGTGTCCTCTTTAAGATCATTGGCATAGATAATGGTTCTTTTTAATTTACCATCGTCGTAGTAGTTCTTGCACAGACCTTCCTTAACTCCATTCCTGTAAGTGGTTTCCTTTATCAGGAGCTCACCATTATAGAATTTTTTTATGCCCGTATAATTGGGATCATCCTGCGACTGTTCTTTTACAACAGCATTATCCTGCCTGCTGCCAGGCTGGCATGCCGCAAGTATCAGTGCTATAATAACTAAGGTGTACTTCATTATTCTTTATTAAGTTTATGCTTATAATTTAGAATCTTCAATATATACTTCCAGTATTTTTGCTCCCCCTGTCTCGATCTTTACTATATCGTTTGAGGCAGGTATAAGTACGGTCTCGCCTTTTGAAACTTCAGTGTTTTCTCCCTGGCCGCTAATTGTAAACGACCCTTCGGTACAGATATAAATTACAAAAGAATCGAGGTTTACATAAGATCTTTCTGCGGGACTGTCAAGGTTCAGCAGAGCACAGGTAAAATAATTGCACTCAACGAGTTTTTCTTCTGAGTTCAAATCAGGAGTCTTCCTGATTATCCTGTTATGACTTGCTTTGAAATCAATAGCATCAAGTGCCAGATCGGTATGCAGTTCCCTGGGCAATCCGTCGAGGCCTGTTCTGCCCCAGTCGTAAATCCTGTAAGTTACATCCGAGGTTTGTTGTATCTCGGCCAATACAACTCCTGCCCCTATAGCATGTACGCGGCCGGCAGGGATAAAAAACACATCTCCCTTTTGGGCCAGGTCTGAATTAAGCAATTCAGGCAGGCTATTATCTGCTACAGATTCCTGGTATTCTGCTTTCTCAGTATCCTTCTTAAAACCGGAATAGATTCGTGCATCTTCGCCTGCTTCAATAATATACCACATTTCAGTTTTGCCATAGGCCCTGTGTCTTTCCCTGGCAAGACTGTCGCCGGGATGAACCTGTACTGAGAGATCTTCCCTGGCATCAATAAATTTGATCAGCAGGGGAAACTCATTCCCGAATTTATCATATACCTGTTCTCCCACAAGGTCGCCCATATAGACTTCGATAATTTCTTCAAGCATGTTACCGGCCAGGAAACCATTGCTGACCACCGAGACATCGCCCTGCACACCTGATATCTCCCAGCTTTCGCCGATTTTCTTTCCAGAGTCAGCATTTTTTTTGAATTCAGTCTGAAGAAAATTACCTCCCCATACTCTCTCCTTCAAGCCGGGTTCAAACTTGAGTGGATATAAACCAGTCATCTCTTATCTATTTTGTAATCGATTACGGATTTTTCTTTTGAATATTTCTTTGCTGCCGCAATGGCTTCCTGGTGCTCCCTGCTTATTCTGTATGCTTCCAGGTCTTCGCTTGTGTTAAACGACGAATCAATAACAAAGTCCCAGGCATCTTCTGATTTACTGAAGTTAATCCCGGTATGGTATTCATTAACACAGGCGAGCTCTCCCAGGGGAGCAAATATTTTTGCCAGTTCGCCTGCCCTGTACCTTCTTTCTGCTTCATCCGCTTCGCCCTTAAAACGAAAGAATACAATATGCTTAATCATTGCTAATTATTGCTATTTTTGGTAATTATATAACGACAAAATTAGTAAAATAATGTTGATAGTAGGTATTGCCGGGGGTACCGGGTCAGGAAAAACTACAGTTGTCCGTAAGGTTAGGGAGGCACTTCACCAGAGTGATGTTGTTGTTCTTCCACAGGATGCATATTACCGTGACAACAGCCATCTTGACCTTGAGGAACGGCAGAAAATTAATTTTGACCACCCTGCTTCTATTGAATTTTCGCTGCTGGCCGACCATATTGAGTCACTCTGCAGGGGTGAGGCTGTTGAAATGCCCCAGTACTCCTATATCACATGCCTCAGATCAGATAAAACAATTCATATTGAGCCTGCAAGGGTTATTATAATAGAGGGGATTCTGATTCTGTCAGATCAGCGGCTGAGAGAGCTTATGGATATCAAAGCCTATGTGGATGCCGACCCTGACGACAGGCTGGTGAGGGTTATTAATCGCGATATAGAGGAGAGGGGCAGGGACATCTCGGTTGTTCTGGAAAGATACTATGACACAGTTAAACCATCGCACCTGCAGTTTATTGAACCCAGTAAAAGATATGCCGATATTATTATACCGGGCGGAGGCGATAACGAGGTTGCTATTGGTATGCTGGTTGATACCATGGAAAGACACCTGTCGCAGGATGGGAGGAAAAAGCAGTAAACGGTAAACGGTAAACGGTAAACGGTAATCAGTAAGCAGTAGGCATCAGGAAGTGAAACCGGAACCATAAATTAAAACCTAATTACAGAGAATAAGAATGAAACTCTTAAAAGACACCAATCCATCAAGGGTATTGTTTCTTGATATTGAGACAGTTCCCCTGGTGCCTGATTTTGAATCATTGGATGCCAGGCTGGCCGCATTGTGGGATAAGAAGTCTTCCTACTTCAGGAAAGAAGGGGAAAATGCCTCGGATGTTTTTGAAAGGGCAGGAATATATTCGGAGTTTGGAAAGATAATAGCTATCTCCGTTGGTCTTATTACAGGCTCATTAAATAACAGGGCAATAAGGCTGAAGTCTTTTTATGGTGATGATGAGGTAAAATTACTGCAGGAGTTTACGGTAATGCTGAATAATTTTTGCAGTGGAAAGGAAGCCCTGCTGTGTGCTCACAATGGAAAGGAATTCGATTTTCCCTATATTGCCAGGCGGATGCTTATTAACGGACTGGCTATTCCCTCCCTGCTTGACAATGCCGGCAGAAAGCCCTGGGAGATTAACCTGCTCGATACAATGGAACTATGGAAATTCGGAGATTATAAGCATTATACCTCGCTTGAATTAATAACCACCCTCCTGGGTATTCCAACACCCAAGGATGATATAGATGGCAGTATGGTTGCCAGCGTATACTACAGGGATAATGATCTGAAGCGCATAGTTGAATATTGCGAAAAGGATGTTATTGCCCTTGTCCAGGTATTTCTCAGGTTCAGGGGAGAAGGGCTTGTTAAGGACAATAATATTAGTTCAGTAACTGCCTGGTAACTATTCTATAAACTCGAATAAGATCTCTACAAGCCTGTCGGCCTGTTCTGCATGAATCCAGTGAGAAGAGTTTTCAATGGTAATTACTTCAGCCGATGGGTAATGCATTTCAATCAGGCCGATATCGCTTTCAGTGATATATCCCGATTCTGCCGCTCTCAGCCATTTTATGGGAAAGCCGCGTATTATATCATCAGGAGTGCTATCCCTCTCAATCCCGTCCATAATGTTCCTGATATTTGCCCTGAGGTTTTCAGGATTGAGTTTCAGCCTGAAGCCGGAATTATTGTCGCGCGTGAGATTCTTAAGTAAGAACGACCTGATCCTTGCCGATTTGATTTTTTCACTCAGCTTAATGTCAGCTTCTTCCCTCGACCGCAGTGCCGATACATTGAGGGAGCACAGCTCGTTCAGCACTGTAAGGTGAAAATCTGCTATAGGATTGTTATCGGTCTCAGCCCTGAAAGGTGAAATATCTATAACCGCAAGTCCCATCAGGTCTTCAGGCCAGAGTTCAGCATACTTAAGTGCCGTCTTGCCTCCCATACTGTGCCCGGCCAGAAAAAAGCTGTCGACAGAAAGGCTTATGCATAACTCTTTTAAATCTTCGGCAAGCGCCTGGTAGCTATGGTCTGGGCTATGTGGCGAGAGACCATGGTTACGCTGGTCGGGGAGGATGACCCTGAAATTATGAGATAGCTGTTTTGCTATGCTTACCCAGTTATCTGATGAGCCATATAGCCCGTGCAGTATAACCAGGGGTAAACCTGATCCAAATTCTCTGTAAAAAAGTTTCATTTCAGAAGATTCTATTTAAGGCACCTTAGATACATCTGTATTGTATTGTGGAGTCCAAAATAAAGCGCATCGGAGATAAGCGCATGACCGATTGAAACCTCTTTCAACCATGGGATTGATTTATGGAAAAATTCCAGGTTGTTAAGGTCCAGGTCGTGGCCGGCATTAAGCTCAAGCCCCTCCTTATCTGCAATTTTTGCCGCTTCAACAAAAGGTCTTACTGCTTCAGCCGGGTTATCCGGGTACATCGAAGCATAGGGTTCGGTATAAAGTTCAATTCTGTCTGTACCGGTAAGCTTTGCCGACCTTATATTTTCAGGATTGGTATCTATAAAGATTGATGTCCTGATCTTTTTTGAATGGAATTGTGAGATTATTTCTTTCAGAAATGCACGGTTGCTAATGGTATCCCAGCCGGCATTTGATGTAAGGGCATCGGGAGGGTCAGGAACAAGGGTCACCTGGTGAGGTACTACCTCCAATACGAAATTAATAAAACTGTCAGACGGATAGCCCTCAATATTGAATTCGGTTTTGATCAGGGGCTTAATGGCGAGTACATCCCTGTAGGTAATATGCCTTTCGTCAGGCCGTGGGTGCACTGTAATTCCCTCCGCACCAAATTTTTCACAATTTACGGCTGCCAGCGGAACATCAGGTATTGATCCGCCCCTGGCGTTCCTTATGGTGGCAATCTTATTTATATTTACACTTAGCCTTGTCATTACTGCTTTGTTGATAATGCAAATTTTCATATTGTATTTGAATAAAACAACAAAAGCCATTTTTTTATTAGTTTTGTTAAGAATATCTTGAGTTTATGGTAGCAAAAGAATTGATTTCAGATGAAATTCCGGTCGTAAATACCTCCGACACGGGACAGAAGGCTCTTAACTGGATGGAAGTATTCAGGATTTCCCATCTGCCAATAGTTAATCACCAGGAATTCCTGGGCTTAATATCAGATACCGATATTTTTGATATGAATACTCCCGATGAAGCTATAGGCAACCATAAATTATCACTTATTAAACCCTTTGTGCTGCTCGATCAGCATATTTTTGATGTTGTTGCCATTGCCTCTGTTTTAAAACTGTCGGTAGTCCCGGTTCTGGATGAAAAGAATATTTATAAGGGAGTGATCAAAGCATCCGACCTTATTGACAGGATTGCCGAAATGAGCTCGCTGAAAGAGCCCGGTGGAATAATAATTATAAGTCTTCATCAGAACGATTATTCCCTGTCACAGATAGCCCAGATAATCGAAAGCAACGACGCCAAAGTGCTTAACCTCTATATCAGTTCTCCACCCGAATCAACAAAGATGGAACTTACCATAAAACTCAATACAGCCAATATTGCACCAATTATCAGGACTTTTGAGAGATTCGATTATGAAATTACCTACTGGCACGGAGATGATGATGCAATGGACAGGTTTTACTCCGACAGGTACGACTCACTTATGCGTTACCTGGATGTTTAAAAAAGCGTAATAAAATGATTAAAAGCGTAGCACTTTTCGGATCCGACAACGGAAGAGTATCAAAGGATTACTGTACAAGTATCGTGGAACTTCTTCTGAAAAGGGGAGTAAGTGTCTATGTTCATGAGAAACTCCTGGGAAAGGTGCACGACTCCTTTCTCGACAGGATAGTCTCCTATTGTAATATATACCATGGTAACATTAAGCCCGACCTGGTTCTGAGTGTGGGTGGCGACGGTACCTTCCTGGAGACGATCCTGCAGGTACGCGATACCGGCATCCCAATAGCAGGTGTAAATGCCGGAAGGCTTGGATTCCTTGCGAATATCCACGATGATTTTGAAATATCCCTCGAGCGGCTGCTTAAAGAAGATTTTAGTATTATAGACCGTAACCTTATTCAGCTTGAGGAGCCGGCAAAGATAATGGGCAGCTCAAATGTTGCACTGAATGATATTACCGTGCAAAAGGCCGATCTCAATATGATTTCCATTAAGATATATGTTGATGATCTCTACATAAATACATACTGGGCCGATGGTATCATAGTATCTACAGCTACCGGATCAACAGCTTACAATCTCAGCACGGGAGGTCCCATCCTTACACCCGAAGCTGATAATATCATTATTTCGCCCCTCTCACCGCATAACCTGGCGGTAAGGCCAATTATCCTGCCCGGAACAAGCCGCCTGAGGCTGATCCTTTCAGGCAGAAGCCCCGAATACCTTGTAACCTGTGATTTCAGATCTGTCAGGGTTCCCTTCTTCAAAGAACTGGTGATTGGCCAGGCACCTTATAAGATAAGGACGGTTAACCTTGATGGTCAGGACTTTTTCTCTACCCTCAGGAACAAATTGATGTGGGGTGCTGATGCAAGGAACTGATACCTTTTTGCACTAATCTTTAGGTTCTTAAACCCTCTATTACTATATTTGTGATGGTACTAATTACTCAGACAATTATGAAACGGGTCATTTTAGGATTCTTCCTGTTTGGTTTTGTAGTTCAGATAAGCTCTGGTCAGCTCTGGAAACTCAGACGCTATGAGCTTACTGCTAATTTTGGCACCAGTCAGCTGATGGGTGATATCGGAGGCTTTACTCCCGGTGAAAATGCACTTGGATTTAAAGATCTTACAATAAATAATACCCGCTTTGCACTGGGGGCCGGGATGAGGTACAGGATACTCGAGGATTTGTCGGTTAAGCTGGATATAAGCTATGCATTTCTGCATGCTTCTGACAAGAAAGGATCGAATGAAGAGAGGGATTATGAAGCTTCAACCTCATTATTTGAACCTTCTGTAAGAGGAGAGTATTATATCCTTAAGAACAAAGCCGAAGGCTTGTACAGGTTTACGAAAAAGGGAGAGTTTTTTGGCTCTTTCCTGTCAATGATCGACCTGTATGTATATGCAGGTATGGCACCTGCTTTTTATAAGGTAAATCCTAATGACAACCTCCTGCCTGCGCTTGACAGCGATGGAGGAGTTACTTTTGTAGTGCCGCTGGGCCTGGGACTTAATTTCTTGCTTACACCTAATAACCTTATTGGGATAGATATCGGAAGCAGGTTTACTTTTACTGACTATCTCGATGGGTATACTTCACAATATTCAAAGTACAACGACCGTTACTACTTCATGACGGTAGTATTTACCCGCAAACTGAAAACATCGGAAAAAGGATTGCCATCATTCAGGAAATAACAGATTGGAATTAGGAGATTGATGAAAAGACATTGTTGGTTTATTCTTTTGATATTGCTTGCTTATATCCCTGCATCAGCCCAGAGAAATGCTGATTGGGGTGTTTTTGGAGGTGTGTCAAGCTATTATGGCGATATAAACAGCACAAATTATCTTTATTCACCTTCTCCTGCCCTTGGCTTTGTTTACAGGTATAATTTCAATCCCCGCCAGGCTGTAAGAACAAATATTACTTACGGCCTGATCAGGGGTAACGATCTGGATTTTGATAACCTCTACCAGCAAACGCGGGCGCAGTCCTTTACAAATTCAGTATTTGAATGGGGTTTGCAGTATGAGTTCAATTTTTTCCCATATACAACAGCCGGTAAATGGGGAGATTTTTCACCCTATTTTGCAGGAGGTTTAGCACTTGCCTTTCTCTCAAGTCCTTCTTTTACATATATCCCCGTAATTCCTCTTACTCTGGGATTTAAGATAAATGTATATAAAAATGTTGGTTTGGAAGCTGAATATGGCTTCCGTAAGACTTTTTATGATAACTTTGACGGCTTAATTGATAATATCGACCCTGATGATAGAAGCTGGGCTCATAATAACGACTGGTATATGTTTGCAGGTGTGACACTTACATGGAAGATGTTTCACAATATTACCAGCTGCCCTACTTACAATGATGTAAATAATAAGAAGAGGAAACCGCATTAAGATGTCACTTAAGGAAAAGATTAATCCCGAACGCCTGCCGGTCCACATTGCCATAATAATGGATGGAAATGGAAGATGGGCACAGCAAAGAGGCAAGGACAGGATATATGGTCATCAGAAAGGAGTTGATGCGGTCAGGGAAATTATTGAAGGAGCAGCCGGGCTTGGTATTAAATATATTACCCTCTATGCCTTTTCAACTGAGAACTGGAACAGGCCCTGGACAGAGGTTGAGGCACTTATGGAATTAATGGTGCATTCTCTTTCAACAGAGACAGAAAGGCTGGTTAAGAATAATATACGCCTGCATATTATAGGCGATATCGATCGCTTAAGTCCCGTAGTGCGGAAAAGCCTTGACGATACACTTGCCATCACAGCTGATTGTACCGGAATGAACCTGGTGGTAGGTCTGAGTTACAGTTCCCGGTGGGAAATTATTAATGCTATTAAATCAATCTCCAGGGAAGTGGAATCTGGTAAAATTAAGCCCGGAGATATTGACGATAAAATGCTCGAGAAACATCTGACTACCAGGGAAATACCTGATCCTGAGATACTGGTCAGAACGAGTGGTGAGTTGCGCATAAGCAATTTCCTCTTATGGCAGATTGCCTATTCCGAGCTGTACTTTACCGAAACACTTTGGCCTGATTTTGGTAAGGAGGAGTTATATAAGGCCATTATAGACTATCAGAGAAGGGAAAGAAGATTTGGAAAAACAAGTGAGCAGGTGCATGAAAAGTAAAATGAGTATGAGATTATACATTAGAATATTAATTTTTACAGCCTTATTAGTCCCGGGTATTTATGGCGTGGCCCAGGAAAATATTAAGATTATTGATTATATGTACCCCGATGAATATGTTATTGGTGATATTACAGTATCCGGGGTTCGTTATCTTGATCCGAATGCCATAATCGGACTTTCAGGACTCAGGAAATACCAGAGAATTCTTGTGCCCGGTGAAAAAATTACTGGTGCAATTGAAAAGCTCTGGAGCCAGGGACTTTTTTCCGATATAAAAGTTTCTGTTACCGAAATGCGATCTGATACTGTTTTTCTTAATATTTTCCTGAGCGAGCGGCCCAGGATCTCCCAGGTTAAATATTTTGGCTTAAAGAAGAATGAAGAGACTGATATTTCTGAAAAGGTGAACCTTTTAGCCGGTAGCCAGATAACAGACCATATCCTTGGTAATACCAGTAAGATCATAAAGGATCATTTTGTAGAGAAAGGATTTCTTGAAACTGAAATCAGGATTGTTCAGAAAGAAGATCCGGATCAGCCCAATAACGTTATTCTTAATGTTCATGTTGATAAAAACGACAGGGTAAAAATCAGCGATATTACCTTCGAGGGCAATACCCGGTTTCCTGATAAGAAGCTGAGGCGGGTAATGAAAAATACCAAGAAAAAGAATATCAATATTTTTAAGGCATCAAAATATATTGAGGACAAGTTTGAAGAGGATAAGGAAAGCCTGATGACCTTCTATAATGAAAATGGTTTTCGCGATTTCGAAATAACTGGAGACTCTGTATACACCAGTGCTGAGGACAGGGTGGCAATGGTGCTGAGGCTGTCTGAAGGAAACCAGTATTATTTCAGGAATATTGACTGGGTAGGCAATAGCATCTACTCCAAAGACCTTTTATCAAATCGGCTTAATATTGAGCCTGGTGATGTGTATAACACAACTCTCCTGGAAGAAAGGCTCAGCATGGATCCAGATAATTCTGTAAGTAATCTCTACCTGGATTACGGCTACCTGTTTTCGCAGATAAATCCTGTCGAAAAAAACATTGAGGGCGATTCGGTGGATATTGAAATAAGAATATTTGAAGGCGACCAGGCAAACCTTAATAACATATTTATCAAGGGCAACGACCGTACCAACGAGCATGTTGTAAGAAGAGAACTTTTTACTCTTCCGGGCGACCTCTTCAGCAAGGACGCGATAATGAGATCGGCCCGGCAGGTTGCCGTGTTGGGTCATTTCGACCCCGAGAAGATTGCACCTGTACCTATACAGAACCCTGAAGACGGTACCGTTGATCTTGAATACAACCTTGAGGAGCAGGCTAACGACCAGTTCGAGATATCAGGCGGATGGGGGGCAGGAATGCTGGTTGGAACTGTTGGCGTAAGATTCAATAATTTTGCCATGCGTAACTTCTTCAAGGCCTCTGAATGGCGTCCTTATCCTTCGGGCGACGGCCAGTCGCTAAGCATAAGGGCTCAGAGTAACGGAAGGGTATACCAGTCGTATAACCTGTCGTTTTCAGAACCATGGCTCGGCGGAAAAAGAGCAAATACCTTCACTACCTCCATCTACAGGTCACTTATGACCAACGGGTCAAAAAAAGGAGATGAAGGACGACAATCAATGATAATCGACGGAGCAACCATCGGCCTGGGTAAAAGACTCGAATGGCCTGACGACTTCTTCTCAATCTATGGTGAACTTAGTTATCAGAGGTATAACCTTAATAATTATTCGGTATACTCATTCCTCTTCCAGAATGGTGTGTCCAACCTGCTTTCACTTACAGGAAAGATTACCCGGTTTTCGGCCGGACCAAACATGATATACCCGCGTTCAGGATCTACCTTCAGTCTGTCCCTGCAGGCAACTCCTCCTTATTCAATCGGGAAAGATTATACTGATGCCCCCGAAGAAGAAAAATATAAATGGATTGAATTTCATAAGTGGGTTTTTAAAGGAGATTACTACTTTGAACCAATACCCGAGGGTAAATTTGTAATTAATACCCGCTTTGCTTTCGGGTACCTCGGAAATTATAACAGCACCATTGGTCCTTCTCCCTTCGAGAACTTCTATCTTGGAGGAGATGGTATGACCGGATACAGTTTCTATGGCCGGGATGTAATTGCTCTCAGGGGATACGAGAATGGTTCGCTCACCCCAACTGTTATCCAGGGATCAAGGGCAGTTCCATCAGGTAATGTTTACTCAAAACTGACACTTGAACTCAGATACCCCTTTACACTTAATCCACAGGCTACAATTTTCGGCCTGGTATTTCTCGAGGCCGGAAAAGCCTGGTACGAATTAAAAGAATTTAATCCTTTCAGGATGCACCGCTCGGCGGGAGTAGGACTCAGGGCCAACCTCCCCATGTTTGGACTGCTTGGAATAGACTACGGGTATGGATTTGATGCCGTTCCCGGTCAGGATGTGGCCGGTCACCAGTTTCATTTTGTGATGGGCCAGCAATTTTAATAACTAAAAATTATCAATCATGAAAAAGTTAAGTTTACTTATAATTACGGTTTTAATATCTGCTTCAGCAAGTTTTGCGCAGAAGTATGGTTTTGTTGATACTGAATATATTCTGAATAATATCCCTTCCTATACAGCAGCACAGGAAAAACTTGACGGGCTGTCGGAAGGATGGGAGAAGGAAATATCTGATGCCTATGCTGAAGTTGAAAAGATGTATAAGCAATACCAGAACGATGTCGTTTTGCTTTCAAAGGATGCCAAGGTAAAAAGAGAAGAAGCTATTATCGAAAAGGAACGCCAGGCAAAGGAGCTTCAAAATACATATTTTGGAGTCGAAGGCGAACTGTATAAAAAAAGGGAAGAGCTTATTCAGCCTATACAGGACGAAATTTACAAGGCAGTAAAGGAACTCGCTGTTGAAGGCGGATATGCTGTAATCTTTGACACTTCTTCAGGTATGAATATGCTATACACTAATCCTAAGTACGATGTTAGTGATGAGATACTTGAAAAGCTGGGTTATAAGAATTAAATCACTACATTTGCAAAAATTTATATAAAAATAATTTTACGAAAATGAAAAAACTAATTGGCGTACTGGTAATTACAGTGCTTGTTGGATTGGGGCAGAGCGTGCTGGCACAAACCTTTAAGTTTGGTCATATAAACAGTGATGAACTGTTTATGCTGATGCCTGAGAGAGATTCTGTAATTGCTGCTCTGGAAGCACATAAGACGGAGCTGGATAACATGGCTGAGATAATGCAGGTTGAGTTTAATAACAAGTATAACGACTATGCAAACTCTATGGATAAACTGACACCACTGGTCAGGCAAACCAAGGAAGAAGAGCTTGGAGCATTGCAGCAGAAAATTCAGGAGTTTGGCCAGAGAGCTCAGCAGGATCTGAATAATAAGCAAATGGAACTTATGCAGCCCGTACTTGCGAAAGCTGAAAAAGCTATCAAAGACGTATCAAAGGAAAATAAGTTTACCTATGTCTTTGACCTTGCAAGGGGTCCGATAATTTATTTTGACGAGGCCGTAAGCCAGGATATTCTTCCGCTTGTCAAAGCCAGGCTGGGAATTGAATAATTATTTAATCATATAATTAATGACCATCCCTGGTGGGGTGGTCATTTTTGTCTTATGTCAGAATTAAGAAATAACCCTATAGGCCTTTTCGACTCGGGAGTCGGTGGACTCACCGTGGCTAACGCTATTAAGAACTTGCTTCCATCCGAGACAATGATTTATTATGGCGATACCGCCCATCTGCCTTACGGAGATAAGTCTGCAGAATCAATAATAGCCTACAGCCGTAAAATAACAGAATTCCTGCTCGGGAATAATGCTAAAATGGTACTGATCGCATGTAACTCAGCCTCAGCCTCGGCATATAATACCCTCAGGGAAGAGTTTGGTAAGAAGGTAATCCTTATGGATGTTATCGGGCCGCTTGCAAGCTATATCGCGTCAAAAGACTACTCCAGGGTTGGAATTATCGGGACTAAGAGAACAGTTGAGTCCGGAGCTTATAATGAAAAAATTATGGCCCTCAATTCAGCTATTGATATTGTATCCCTGGCCACACCCCTCTTTGTTCCAATGATAGAAGAAGGATTTATTTTTGATGATATATCAAATGCAATTATAAGAACTTACCTCTCTGATAAAAAGCTGGATGGAATAGATTCACTTGTACTGGGCTGTACCCATTACCCCATTATTAAGAACCAGATTAGCAAACAGTTTAATTTTGAGGTTGAGGTTATCGACTCGGCCAGGGTGGTGGCAATGGAACTCAGAAGGATTCTTGAAATCAACGGCCTGCTGAGCGATAAAAAGAAATCAGCCGACAGGTTCTACGTGTCGGACTATACACCGTATTTTGAAAAAATAGCCCGGATGTTTTTCGAGGGCGAACTAAACCTGGAGAAACTCAATATCTGGTAGAAGTTTACTGGTTCCTGGTTCCTGGTTTGGCTTCGCCGAGCTCGTCGTCTTTGACTCCTCGGTTCTGGTTTCCTCCTTCGCTCTTTGAGCTACGGCGGACAGGCCTGGTTTCTGGTTCCTGGTTCCTGGTTCCTGGT
>JAZBNV010000086.1:0-33868 GCA_036350795.1 Marinilabiliaceae bacterium | reverse complement strand
TTTGGAGCAAACGGTATATACCAGGGAGGTGATGATGTTGAGCATCAGCTTAATTTTGCCAGCCCTTCACAGGGACAGTGGGTAAGCTATGATATTCCGCTTAGTGACTTTACCGGTTTGACAACAACATCAAATATAGCCCAGTACATCCTGGTCGGTCAGCCAACAGGTGCAACAACAGTATGGATTGATAATATATATTTCTACAACGATGGAGGGGGGAGTGGCACAACAGGCCCGGCTGAGGCTGCACCTACACCACCTGCACGAGACGCCGCCGATGTAGTATCGATTTACAGTGATGCCTATACCAGTATTGCTTTTGATAATTTTGACGCCGGATGGTGTGGAGGTGCTGCAGTTACAGAAGTTTCAGTAGCCGGAAATAATACCTTAAAAAAGAATGCCGGTGTAGTTTGTCATGGAATAGACTTCTCATCTAACAAACAGGATTTATCAGCATTTACGCATATACATTTCGATATATTTACCGATGATGCAGACCTTGTGGGTGATGTATTCAATGTAAAACTGGTTGATTTTGGAGGTGGATCTGGTGAAGCTTCTGCGCTGGAAGTAAATATCAATACCGGAACTACACCGGCAATTGTAGCTGGTACCTGGGTCTCGGTAGATATTGATATTACTGCCCTGGGAGGTGTTGTGGCAGGAAACCTGACAAGAAGTGATATAGCCCAGATAGGTATTACAACAGCCAACCTCACCAATGTATGGTACGATAATATTTATCTCTATAAATAGCATGATATAGCCCTGGCTTCAGTTTTATAACTATGGAAAAGTGAAGTCAGGGCCAGTAGAAAAACAATAATTTGTCTTAGATAAAATCATTAAATATGAAATCAAATAGTTTTTTATTTATTAAAGGTATCTTCTTCCTGTCAGCCCTTTTCATTCTGGTCGCATGCGAGGATAACTCAGGACTTGACGACATAGATTACCAGCTGGTATGGCAGGACGAGTTTAATACCGATGGAGCCCTTGATGCTTCAAAATGGGTCTTTGACCTTGGTGGTGGTGGATGGGGCAATAACGAACTTCAGACCTACACCAACGATGCTCAGAATGTAATTATTGAGAACGGTTCTCTGAAGATTACCGCGATAAATAATGGAGGCTCCTATACTTCGGCAAGGATTAAAACACAGGGGAAATTCGACCAGACCTATGGTCGTTTCGAGGCCAGAATAAAGTTGCCATGGGGACCTGGTATATGGCCTGCATTCTGGATGCTGGGCTCGGATATTGAAACCAATCCATGGCCTCAGTGCGGAGAGATTGATATTATGGAATACCGTGGGCAACAACCAAATCTGATCCATGGAAGTGTGCACGGACCCGGATATTCAGGTGGCGCAGCTATTACAAAGAGCTTCGGATATGAGAACGACAGGTTTGATGTTGATTACCATATCTTTGCGGTTGAATGGGGAGTAGATTTTATAAGGTATTATGTTGACGATATGCTTTACCAGGAAATCAGACCTGCTGATCTTACCGGTGAATGGGTATACGATCACGATTTCTTCCTTCTGCTTAATGTTGCTGTAGGAGGTGATTATGTTGGTTTTCCAACTCAGGACACACCTTTTCCGCAGACAATGTTTGTGGATTATGTAAGAGTATACCAGGCAATCGATTAATACCTTTATTGATTATTTGAATATTAGGTTCAAAAAATAATTATTAATCTGTAAATCTTGCCAGGTACTGTATATTAACCAGAATAGTGCCTGGCAGGATCTTCAAAACAAAATCACATGAGTCAATATAAAACTGCCGCAAAAGACAAAGTTCCAATTATGCAGAAGGCGGCTTTTGGTGCCGGTCACCTTGTTAATAACCTCCTGCCCGGCGCACTTGGAATATTTATGTTCTTTTTGCTGACTGCCTTTGGTATGGATCCTTTCCTTGCAGGTTTGCTGGGTGGACTGCCAAGATTGTTTGATGCAATTACTGATCCTATAATGGGATTTATATCAGATAATACAAAGTCAAGGTGGGGACGAAGAAGACCTTATATCTTTGCAGGAGCCGTTTTAAGTGGAGTTTTATTTGCCGTTCTCTGGCAAATGAATCCCGATAACTCCCAGATGTACAATTTCTGGTATTTCCTTATCTTTTCTCTTATCTACCTGCTTGGAAATACAATCTTTTCCACACCACTTATAGGTCTTGGCTATGAAATGACTTCTGACTATAATGAGCGTACCAGGTTAATGGCATTCTCGCAGACAGTAGGTCAGATAGCATGGATGATAGTGCCATGGTTCTGGGTGCTGATTGCCAATCCCAATCTTTTTGAAACACAGGCAGTAGGCGTAAGAAGCCTGTCAATGATCGTTGGGGCGGTATGTATTGTACTTGGTATAATGCCGGCAATATTCTGCAGGGGAATCGACGCCTCAAAAATGGAAGGCAGGGCAGAAATTTCATTCAGAACCCTGTTCTCAAATCTTACTGATTTATTTAAGGGTATTGTACAGGTTTCAAAGAATAAACCTTTTATGAAGCTTTGCGGAGCCACTTTCCTTGTATTTAATGGTTTCCAGATGGTAGCATCCTTCAGTTACTTTATTATTGTGTTTTATATGTTTAAGGGAGATTATGCTGTGGCAGGTAACTGGCCTGCATGGTTCTCTACAGTATCTGCCCTCTTAACCGCATTCCTGGTTATTCCAATTATTTCTGCCATAGCAAATAAGCTTGGTAAGCGTAAAGCCTTTATTATTTCAACCTTTATATCTATAATTGGTTATGCATTAAAGTGGTGGGGATTTAACCCTGAAACCCCCTGGCTCATTTTTATGCCTATTCCTTTAATGGCCTTTGGAATTGGTGGCCTCTTTACCCTGATGATGAGCATGACGGCCGATGTATGCGACCTGGATGAATTGAATAATGGCATGCCACGTAAAGAAGGGACTTTTGGCGCTATTTACTGGTGGATGGTTAAGCTGGGCCAGGCACTCGCCCTGGTTCTTGGCGGACTGGTCCTGAAATTGGTAGGCTTTGATCAGAATGCCACAATACAGGCTGCAGAAACACTTACCAGGCTCAGAATAGCTGATATTGCCATACCCGCACTAACTGCCCTGCTTGCCATAGTGGTAATGTGGAAATATGATCTTACTGAAAAGAGAGCCCGGGAAATTAAGGAAGCACTGGTGCAAAGAAGAGGAGAACTCTAATACAGGCTGATTAACCTGAGCAGCCGGTTTTGTTCCGGGTCTCAGTTAACATAAATAATTATGATAAAGAGAATTTTGTATTTTTCAGCACTGATAATATTGCTAGCTTTTATGCATTCTTGTAAGCCGGAGAAAGACATCTTTTCCACAAGTAAAATTTACATTACCTCAGAGAGTGGCGATAAAATCGCAGAACAGGAAAATGTACCTTTTATAAAGGGTAAAGCAGAGGGGACAATAATAAATGTTGATCCTGATATTCTGAAGCAGACCATGGACGGCATAGGATCGTCGTTTACAGAATCTTCTGCCTTTGTGCTTGCACACCTTGATCCTTCGAAGCGCCTGGAAGTTATGAAAGCAATATTTGGAGAAGATGGCGCAAACTTTTCCATGGCCCGCACACATATCGGGGCATGTGATTTCTGTGTAGAAGGGAAGTATTCCTATGCAGATCAGAAAGGTGATATCAACCTGAATTCATTTAGCCTGGAGCATGATTACAGCGGTTTTGACAGGAATAAATATCCCGGGATAGTGGATGAGTCATACGATTTGCTTCCAATGATAAGAGAAGCTCTTGAAATCAAAAGACAACAGGGTGATAAGGATCTCAGTATAGTTGCTTCGGCATGGACAGCACCATCGTGGATGAAGGATATTGATGACTGGTATATCAGCGGCTCTCCTGAAAACAATTTCCAGGGAACAGGAGGTACCCTTAAACCTGAATACGAGGAAGCCTATGCCGATTACCTGGTGAGATACCTCGATGAGTACAGGTCTGAAGGGGTAGATATCTGGGGATTAACACCTGTAAATGAGCCTCATGGCAATAACGGCCAGTGGGAGAGTATGCATTTTACGCCCGATACTCAAAATGAATTTATAAAAAAATACCTTGGGCCTAAACTTACCGGGGGTGCCAATTCGGATGTAAAGCTGCTTATATATGATCAGAACAGGGACGGGCTTGAGCACTGGACCGATGTAATCTTATCTGATAAAGAGACTGCAGCTTATGTATATGGTGCTGCAGTGCACTGGTACGAAAGTACAGTAAGTGTGTATGAAGATGTATTTGAGAGGGTTAATGAAAAGTTCCCGGAGCATGCAATTCTTCATACCGAAGGTTGTATCGATGACCTGGGCAAGCCTGCACCGGCAGGAATTACCGATCCTGAAGGATTCAGGGAAGAAAACTGGTTCGGCAACGATTCATTCTGGTGGAACCCTAATGCATCAGACTGGGGCTATTCTGCTACCTGGGAGGGAGTAAAAAGCGAAGATCATCCACTTTATACACCTGTTCATCGCTATGCAAGGAATATTATAGTAAGTATAGACCACTGGCTGAGAGGCTGGATCGACTGGAATGTTGTACTGGATCACAATGGAGGGCCAAACCATGTTGGTAATTTCTGCGGTGCACCAATAATGATCAATACAGATACCAGGCAGGTCTATTATACCCCGGTTTATTATATACTGGCACAGTTTAGTAAGACAATAAGGCCGGGAGATAAAGCAGTAAAGACTTCAAAAGTCCTTTCAGGCTATGAAGATGATGATTTACATGCTTGTGCAACAATCAGTCCTGAAAACCTGCTAAGCATACAGTTGCTTAATACAAGCAAAAAGGACATTGAGTACAAATTGCAGATCAAGGATCAATTTGCTGCGACTGTTATAAAAGCAAACTCGGTGCAGACTGTTCAGGTACAGCTCGCGCCGTATTTTTATAAATAAAACAAGCGGATAAGCAAGGAGGGGCATGAATAAGAAAGATATCCACCTGGGTAAAACAATACTGAATTGTGCAGCAGATGAGATCCATGGTCAGGTAGTTGAGCTGAATGGCGAAAAGTACTACGAGATCAGATCTTATGACCTGATGCCCGATTTCTTTATGACCATAGTAAGCGATTCTGACCACTGGATGTATATATCAAGCAATGGTTCGCTTACTGCAGGCAGAAAGAACAGGGATAACGCTTTGTTTCCATATTATACAGTAGATAAAATACACGATTATAAAAACATTACCGGAAGCAAAACAATTTGCCTGATTGAAAATAATAACAGGACTTTCTTATGGGAACCCTTTGTTGATGACTACAAAAATATTTACAGACTCGAACGCAGGATCTATAAAAGTGTGTTCGGGAATAAAATAATTTTTCAGGAACATAATCTCGATCTTGAAGTAAGTTTCCGTTACGCCTGGTGCAACAGCGAAAAATTTGGATGGATTAAGAAAGCAGAATTATGCAATAAGGGGAAGGAAAACCTTGCCTTTGATATTATTGATGGCATAAGCAATATCCTGCCCTATGGCCTTGACTATGATTTCCAGAATGAATACAGTAACCTGCTTGATGCATACAAAAAGAACGAGCTGCTGGCAGAAAGCAAGCTGGGCCTCTATACCCTGAGCTCAATACCTGTTGACAGGGCCGAGCCCAGCGAGGCATTAAAGGCTACAACAGTATGGTCAATTCTGCCCTTCGCATCTTCAGCTTATTTGCTTTCTGATAATCAGCTCAAAGAATTCAGGACAGGAAAGAATATTAAATCGGAGAGCGATATTAAGGCCAGGAGAGGTTCATATTATGTTAAGCTTGTTAATATACTTAAGAAAGATGAAAGCATTGACTGGTATATAATTGCTGAGCTTAACCAGGACTCAACAGATGTTGTAAACCTCGACCATTTTATAAGATCAGGTAAATCAGCTTTGCAGGAAGTAGAAAATGATATAGCTGCCGGAACATTAAAACTGAAAAGGATTGTTGGCGGAGCCGATGGTATCCAGTTAGGAAGTGATAAGCTGGTGATGGCCCGTCATTTTTCAAATACTCTGTTCAATTCAATGCGTGGCGGAGTTTTTACAGATAACTATATGCTTAATGTTGCCGACTTTATATTATACGTAAAGCAATGTAACAGTGATATTTATAGTAATTTTAAGGAGAGCCTGCAGAAACTTCCCGGGATATTGGAGTATAAAGAGCTGCTTGAGTGGTCTTCAAATCTCAATAATCCTGACCTCGAAAGAATAAGTTATGAATACCTGCCACTTACTTTCAGCCGGCGACATGGCGATCCAAGTAGGCCGTGGAACCAGTTTTCCATTGAAACCAGGAACGAAGATGGCAGTAAGAAGTTAAGCTACCAGGGAAACTGGAGAGATATCTTTCAAAACTGGGAAGCACTCACTCTGTCCTTCCCCGCATATGTCGAGTCGATGATATCCAGGTTTGTGAATGCCAGCACTGCCGATGGTTATAACCCTTACAGGATTACCAGGGAGGGTATTGACTGGGAGATTCCAGACCCGGCCGACAGCTGGTCGTATATTGGTTACTGGAATGATCACCAGGTTATTTACCTTCAGAAATTCCTTGAACAGTCCGATAATTTTCACCCCGGCAGGCTTGATGAACTACTTCATAAGGAGATTTTTGTTTACGCAAATGTTCCCTATCGGATAAAACCTTTCAATGAGATCGAAAAGAACCCTAAGGATACAATTGTCTTCGACTTCGCACTGAATGAGCGGATTGAAGAAACTGTAGCAGTCAGGGGTGCTGATGGAAAATTATTATGCAGCCCTGATGGAGATATTTACAGGGTTAACCTGCTTGAAAAGATTCTTTGTACCCTGCTGGCCAAACTTTCCAATTTTATTCCGGGAGCAGGTATATGGCTTAATACCCAGCGACCTGAGTGGAATGATGCAAACAACGCCCTTGTCGGAAATGGTACATCAATGGTAACACTCTATTACCTGCGAAGATCTGTTAACTTCTGGAAAAATAAATTTAAGAATTCTGCAAATAACAGTTATGATATCTCAGAAGAACTGCTTATGTTGCTGGATGAGGTGTTTTCATTATTCAGCAGGCATACCAGCCTGGTTAAAAAGGGTTTTACAGATAAAGAAAGGTATCATTTTGCACAAAGCCTGGGGAAGGCCGGAAGCGCTTACAGGGATTCAGTTTATACAAACTCCTTCAGCGGCAGAAAGAATCCGCTTAGCATAGCAAGGCTGTGCGAGTTTTTTGAATTTTGCCTTATCTATATCGATAATACAATAGAAAGGAACAAAAGGGATGACGGACTCTTCCATTCCTATAATCTGATTAGTTTTAAGAACGGGGGAATCAGTGTCAGAACCCTTTATGAGATGCTTGAAGGCCAGGTGGCTGTTCTGAGTTCAGGATATCTTGATTCTTCCGGGAGCCTTGCAGTTCTTGATGCAATGAAGGCAAGCAGCCTATTCCGTGAAGATCAGTATAGTTATTTACTTTACCCCGACCGTAAACTGCCTCGTTTTATAGAAAAAAATAATATTCCGGAGCAGGAAATTGCCAGGTCGCCCTTATTGCTTAAACTTATTGCAGAACAAAATACTGCTGTAGTCAGGAAGGACCTGACAGGCAGCTATCATTTTAATGGAAGTTTCAGAAATGTAAACGATCTTTCAGAGGCTCTTGAAGCTCTCAGCAGCAAGAATACAGAAGTGATAGATGAAAAGGAAAAGGAGATAATATTCGGGATATTTGAGTCAGTCTTTGATCACCAGTCGTTTACAGGCCGCTCAGGTACCTTCTTTGCTTACGAGGGACTTGGAAGTATATACTGGCATATGGTATCAAAACTCCTGCTCGCAACCCAGGAGTGTTACCTGAACGGATATGCCAGGGGTGATGATGCAAGGGTACTGGGAAGGCTCAAAGATCATTATTATGAAATTAAAGCCGGTATTGGAATATATAAGTCACCGGCTCTCTATGGTGCTTTTCCAACAGACGCCTATTCGCATACACCGGCCGGTTCGGGGGCAAAGCAACCCGGCCTTACAGGCCAGGTAAAGGAAGATATTATATCGCGATTTGGTGAGTTTGGCCTCTTGATCAGGGATGGGAAGATAATTTTTTCTCCTTCTTTACTAAATCACAATGAGTTTCTTAAAAACAGTGAAAGTTTTGAGTATATTGACCTGCAGGGAGAAAGTTGTATTATTGATTTGCATGCCAATCAGCTTGCCTTTACCTATTGCCAGGTGCCTTTTATCTATACTCCCGGCACAAAGAACCAGATTTGTGTCTGGTTTAAGGGAGGTGCCCGGGAAGTAATCAGTGATTGTGTACTGGGTAAAGATATCAGCCGGGAGATATTCTTAAGAAGCGGTAAAATAACTAAGGTGGAATATAGTTTTAAAATATAATTTAAAGAAAAAAATATGTCATTCAGAAGCGAAAAACTTTTGTCACTTTCAGGGGAAGACTTTAGCAGCAAATCCACTGACGATTTAAAAAAACTGTTCAGGATCTGCCTGGAGAATGGTATCCATGGTCTTTGTTTTAGCTCCTATATTGAGGGTCAGTCGCCGGGGAGCATTATAAGCGAGGAACAGATAAGAGAAAGAATAAATATCATAAAGCCATTTACCAGCTGGATCAGGACATTTTCCTGTACCGACGGAAATGAACTGATTCCTGCGCTTGCAAAGGAAAATGGATTAAAGGTAATGGCAGGAGCATGGCTGAGTGACGACAAGGAACAAAATGAGCTTGAAATAGAAAACCTGCTTAAGGTTGTGAAAGCCGGTAATGCTGACCTTGTTGCTGTTGGGAACGAGGTATTATACCGTGAGGAACTTACTGAACCGGAATTATTGGATTATATACACCGGGTTAAGAAGGAGGTGCCGGAAGCCAGTGTTGGATATGTTGATGCATACTATGAATTTATTAACCGGCCGGCCATTACTGAAGCCTGTGATGTACTCTTTACCAATTGCTATCCTTTCTGGGAGGGCTGCCATATAGATTATTCGCTGGTATATATGAAAAATATGTACTACGGTGTGCTACAGGCTGCCAGGGGTAAGAGAGTGGTTATAAGCGAAACAGGCTGGCCAAATATCGGAACAGCCTTTGAGGGATCAGAACCCTCTGTAGATAATGCCCTGAAGTATTTTATTAATACTCAGAAATGGAGCCTTGAGGAGAATATCGAGATTATGTATTTTTCGAGCTTCGATGAAAGCTGGAAGGTTGGATCAGAAGGTGATGTAGGCGCATACTGGGGACTCTGGGATAAGAATGGAAAGCTAAAATACTAATCAACTTACGCAAGTTTTAATGGGCAGGTACAAAAAACCAGGCTTCCCCTTCGGGAACGCTATTTGCTATTCGGGTTATAGAAAGGGTCAGAGTCCTGATACCGGTATACATCCTACATCCAAACAGGTAAAAGAAGATTTGCTTATACTTCATGGCAGGTGGGACTATATCCGGCTGTACGATTGTAACGAACATGCACAGACTGTTCTGGATATTATAGAGGAGGAAAAACTGAACTTTAAGGTTATGCTGGGGGCCTTTATCACGGCAGAAATGAATAACTATGGGTGTCCGTGGGGGGGAGTTTATCCCGAAGAAGAACTTCGCCGCAACAGGGAGTTAAACAGGCAGAAGATTAATAAGCTTATTGAAATGGCCAACAGCTATCCTGATATTATTATCTCAACCTCGGCCGGAAATGAAGCAACCGTTGACTGGACAGATCATTATGTGCCGGTTGAGACTGTTATAGAGTATGTACGGATGATAAAGGAAAGAACAGCACAGGCTGTTACTTTTTGTGAAAATTACCTTCCCTGGCATAATAAGCTAAAACCACTGGTTGCGGAACTCGACTTTATATCCATTCATACCTACCCGGTATGGGAACATAAGAATATCCACGAAGCAATGGAATATACCAGGCAGAACTTCCATGGTGTTGCCAGGAAATACCCTGGTAAACCTGTAATAATTACAGAGGCTGGTTGGGCAACCGGCTCTAATGGCAGGGGAATCAGCCCGGATAATGTGGGGGAGGATTACCAGGAGATCTACTATAACGACCTTATGGAGTGGTGCACTGCAGAAGGTATTATAACTTTTGTTTTTGAAGCTTTTGATGAGCCATGGAAGGGCTTCCATGATGAGATGGAACCCGAAAAGCACTGGGGACTGTTTTACGAAAACAGGAAGCCAAAAAAAGTGATGAAACCCTATTATTCCTGAATACTGCTCTGTCAGCTACTGTGGCTGCACTATTTTTGCGGCATACTTTTCTATCTTTGCCCTTAATATGCCAGATAATATTTCAATAGGTAATACAGAAGTAATTATAAACCGTAAAAAGGTAAAAAACCTGAGTATAAGGGTGTTGCCCCCTGAAGGTCTCGTTAAGCTTACTGTCCCCCTGCGGATGAAAGAGGAAGAAGCTCTCAGCTTTGTAAGGTCGAAAGAAGCCTGGATCAGAAAGCAGCAGCAGAAGCTTAAAGGCATTGTGTTTAACCGTCCGCTGACTTATTCTGACGGGGAAATTCACTATCTCTTCGGCAAGGAATATGTGATGAGGATTATTGAGAGCCAGGGCAGGGAAGGTGTAAATATAAAAGATAATATATTAAGGCTCAGTGTAAAAACTAACAGCAGTACCGAAGAAAGGGAACGACTAATGGAAAACTGGTACAGGCAAAACCTCGGGACAAATGTGCCGGAGCTGATAAGAAAATGGGAACCTGTAATGAAAGTTAAGGTTAAGGAGTTCAGAATACGTAAAATGAAAACACGCTGGGGTACATGCAATATCTCCAAAAAAAGGATCTGGCTGAGCCTGATGCTTGCGAAAAGAAGACCTGCCCTGGTAGAGTATATAGTGGTTCATGAAATGGTACACCTGCTTGAAGCCGGCCACAACAAGCGATTTTACTCGCTTATGGACCATTTTCTTCCTCAATGGAAAGAACTGAGGAAGGAGTTAAGATAGTTTAACATAATAATAATTGCAGCTGAATCATTTTCCTTTATTTTTGATCTCATATCACCTAACAATTAATTATTAGAAAATGAAGTATACATTATTACTGGTGTTTGCCCTCATGGCACATCTGCTTACAGCACAAAACACCCCGGGAAAGAAATATATTAGTTCTGAAGATCTTGGATCATGGGTGGGCTACCTTGCCTCAGATAATATGAAGGGGCGAATGAACGGAAGCGATGAAATGCTGGAGGCAGCAGGCTGGATAGCAGCCAGGTATAAGGAATTCGGACTCAAGGCTTTCAAGGAATTTGATAACTACCTGCAGCCCTATTCATTCAGCAGGAGAGATCTTTCTGTAAACGAGCACAACGTCCTTGGATATATTCCCGGAGCCGACCCGAAGCTGAAAGACGAATATATAATTATTAGTGCCCATTTTGATCATATAGGCATCAGGAGAGCAGTGGAGGGCGATTCAATTTATAACGGGGCAGATGATAATGCTGCAGGAACATCCACACTGCTTGGAGTAGCCAAAGCAATCTCTATGTCAGGGAAAAAGCCGGGCCGTACCATAGTTTTTACAGCAGTAAGCGGAGAAGAAATGGGACTTCACGGCTCAAGGTACTTTGTTAGTAATCCTACAATAGATCTTTCGAAAGCCTTTGTGAATATTAATTTTGAAATGACCGGTCACTCCGAAGAACTGGGTAAAGGCTCTTATTATATGACAGGATGTGATTTCTCGACACTCGATGATTGTATTGAGGGATTCAACCGCGACAGGAATATCACACTGGTAGATACAATTGCAGTGGCCGGCAGACTCTTTTTTGCCTCAGATAATATAGCTTTTGCCAGGGTAAAAACCGAGGGCGACATCAGCTATGGAATACCCTGCGGAACCTTTGCCACCACCACAATGGGATCACATATACATAAGCCAAACGATGAGCTGGAGCTTTTTGACCTGGATAATATGGCTGAGCTGGTAAATTATTTTTCAGAAATGGTAATGTGGCTTTCATGGAGCAATGAAAGTGTGGAATGGACAAATGACAATTTTAGAAGGCTCAATTAAGCAAAGCCACGCTTAACTTTCATATGAGGATTTTTTTCTGGTCCTGAATCAACTTTTTATATGACCTTCTACAGGCCTGCGGAGTGTTCTGCAGCATTTTGCTAAATAATCTTTTTATAAGTTTGTCAGAATCTTTATAATTATGATATTTGTCAGTAATTTGAGTGTTACTGAATTCACATTCATTAAACATATGCAATTATATATCCAATTATTTAAATATTAAGAAGTCTGTATGTCTAAACAAATCAAGTTGAGAAAAGGACTTAATATCAGGCTTGTTGGTAAAGCTGACAAGATTCTGATTCCCGAAGAAAGGCCCGGCAGGTTTGCAGTTAAGCCTGTTGACTTTCCGGGATTGGTCCCTAAAATGTGTGTTAAGCCGGACGAAACAGTAAAGGCCGGTACACCACTGTTTTTTGATAAGCAGAGACCTGAAGTAAAATTCACCTCTCCGGTGAGTGGCCTTGTAAAGGATGTGGTAAGGGGAGAAAGGCGAAAGATACTCGAGGTAATTGTGGAGGCAAAAGGAGATGAGTATATAAATTTTGGGAAAGCAGATCCTGCCTCTACCGAAAGAGCTCAGATTATCTCCAGGCTGCTTGAATCAGGATTGTGGCCGGCGGTAAGGCAGAGGCCCTACCATATTGTTGCAAATCCTGAAGATACTCCAAAGGCTATCTTTATCAGTGGTTTTGACACTTCCCCCCTGGCAGCCGATTTAGATTTTGTAATCGATCATTCTGCCGGCAAAGACTATGAATGTGGTATCGAGGTACTAAAGAAATTGAGCGGAGGCAAAGTGTACCTCTCTCTTTCTCCCAGCACTAGCTCTTCTGTGCTGAAAGAAACAAAGGGAGTGGAGATAAACACTTTCAGCGGCCCTCATCCGGCAGGTAACGTCGGAATACAGATTCATCATCTCGATCCGGTAAATAAAGGTGAGGCTGTGTGGTATGTTAACCTCCAGGACATCGTTGCCATTGGTAAATTATTTAACGAGGGTGTTTATGCGCCCGACAGGATAATTGCCATATGCGGGTCGGAGGTCGAAAAACCAAGATATCACAGGCTAAGATCAGGTGCATGTATTTCGAACCTGGTAAAGGAAAATGTAAAGGGTGATAATCTGCGTTATATCAGTGGTAATCCGCTTACCGGAACCAGGATAGAGCCAGATGGCTACCTGGGTTACTACGATTCATCTCTTACTGTTCTGCCCGAGGGTAACCGCTACCAGTTTTTTGGCTGGCTGTCCCCCGGTTTGAAGAAGTTTTCATTCTCCAGGACCTTTCTTACCTGGATGATGCCGAAAAAAGAGTATCGGCTCGATACAAATTATAATGGTGGCGACAGGGCCTTTGTTCTTACCGGCCAGTACGAGAGGGTACTCCCGATGGATGTGTATCCCCTGCAGTTGCTTAAGTCAATAATTACAGAGGATATTGATAAGATGGAACAACTCGGAATCTACGAGGTGGCAGAAGAAGATTTCGCTTTGTGCGAATTTATTTGTCCATCAAAGACCGAGATCCAGGATATTATCCGTAACGGACTTGACACCATGGTTAAGGAGATGAGTTAAACTAAAAGTATTACCTTGATAATGAAAGCATTAAGAAAAACTTTAGATAAGATCAAACCCCACTTTGAAAAGGGAGGTAAGCTTTACATGTTTAACTCGCTATTCGGATCGGTTGAGGTGTTGTTCTTCGTTCCTGATAAGGTGACCAACAAAGGCTCACATATACGGGACGGACTTGATATGAAAAGAACTATGATTACCGTATGGTTTGCGCTATTCCCGGCGCTGCTTTTCGGTATGTACAATATTGGATTACAGTATTCGCTATCCAGCACGGCAACAGTAAGCTGGCTTGGCAATACACTGGCTTCTGAATTTACTGTCCTGCAGATGTTCCTCTTCGGGCTGGTAAAATTCATTCCGCTGTTTCTTGTAAGTTTTGGTGTCGGACTTGGAGTAGAAATAGTATTCGCCAAAATAAATGGCCATGCAGAGGTAGCAGAGGGCTACTTCGTATCAGGTCTGCTTATCCCGATGATTGTACCTGTTGATGTTCCCCTGTGGCAGCTTACCCTTGCAGTAATATTTGCTGTAATTATAGGGAAGGAAGTATTTGGAGGAACAGGAATGAATATTCTGAACCCGGCTCTGGTTGCCCGTGCCTTCCTCTTCTTCTCTTATCCGAAATGGATGTCGGGAGACTCTGTGTGGATTGAAGGGCTTACAAAGGGCCAGGATATAGTGGATGGCTTCTCGGGGGCTACTCCCCTCGCACTTGCTGCAGCGAATGATATAGGGTCTATGCCATCAATGATGGAGATGATGATAGGGACAATACCCGGTTCTATCGGTGAGACTTCCTTTATTGCAATTATGCTTGGGGCGGCCATACTGATATTTACCGGTATTGGAAGCTGGAAGATAATCGTAAGCACCTTTGCAGGCGGTTATGCCATGGCTCTGCTTCTGAATATCTTTGCTGTCAATCCCTATATGGAATTGCCCGCTCACTACCACCTTATAATGGGAGGTTTCGCCTTTGGCGCTGTATTTATGGCAACCGATCCGGTTACAGGATCCCAGACCGAGAAGGGTAAGTGGATATATGGCCTGCTGATAGGTATCCTGGCAGTTCTTATAAGGGTGCTTAACCCGGCCTTCCCCGAAGGTATGATGTTAGCCATCCTGTTTATGAATGTATTTGCCCCGCTTATAGACCATTATGTACTGGAGGCAAATATTAAAAAGAGACTTAAACGTGCAACCAGTAAATAACTATTGTCATGAAAAACTTTAGCAATACATACATTTTTATTTTCGCGACAATAATGGTGGCAATAGTCGCACTGGTACTGTCTACTGCGGCCATGCTACTGCAGCCGCGACAGGAAAAAAATGCGGAAATAGAAAAGAAACGTAATATTCTTGCATCTGTTGGTATTGAAGCCAGCGGCATTGATGCAGAAACATTATATGATAAATACATTACCAGTGCCTATGTTATAAACAACAAGGCAGAAAAGGTAGAAGGAGTGGCTTTTGATATTGATGTAAAGAAAGAACAGCGCAAGCCAATCGGGGAGCAGTTGTTCCCTATTTATGTTGCTACACTGGATAATGGGAGCAGGAGTTTTATTATGCCCCTCGAAGGGAAAGGACTATGGGGTCCAATATGGGGTTATATGGCTCTTAATGAAGACCTCAGGACAATCTATGGTGTTACTTTTGACCATAAAAGTGAAACACCCGGTCTTGGTGCCGAGATAAACACCTCTGGGTTTGAGGATATGTTTAAAAATAAGACTCTTTTCGAAGGCGATGAGTTTAAGGGTATACTGGTTCAGAAAGGTGGTGCAAATCCCAACGACAACAGTGCAGTTGATGCCATCTCAGGAGGTACAATCACAAGCAAGGCACTTGAGGCAATGATTTATGATTGTATGGTTAATTACGTCGATTTTTTGAAAAATTATAGCAATTAAGATATGAGCGAAAAGAAAGAAAGAGAACCATTGTTCTCAACGAAAAACCTGAAGTTGCTTACCGGTCCTCTTGGCGATAATAACCCTATCACCATCCAGGTACTGGGAATCTGTTCGGCACTCGCAGTTACTGCGAAACTTCAGCCTGCAATTGTTATGGCTATATCTGTTATGGTTGTAATGGCAGTTTCCAACGTTATTGTTTCATTGTTCAGGAATCTTGTGCCTCCCAGGATAAGGATCATCTTCCAGCTCGTTGTTATTGCTATGATGGTGATCCTGGTAGACCAGGTACTTAAGGCCTATGCCTTTGAAACAAGTAAGCAGCTTTCGGTATTTGTAGGGCTGATAATCACTAACTGTATAATAATGGGGCGGCTTGAGGCTTTTGCCCTTGCAAACAAACCCTGGCCTTCACTTCTTGATGGTATAGGCAATGCAGCAGGATATGGAATAATACTGATAATAGTCGGATTCTTCAGGGAGCTTCTTGGGGCAGGTACTCTTATGGGATATCCTGTTATGGAGAAAATAGGTATCTATGGTACCGGTTATGAAGATAATGGCTTTATGATACTTCCGCCAATGGCTCTTATTACCGTTGGGATTATTATCTGGATACAGCGTAGCAGGAATAAAGATCTGATAGAAGATAAATAAAATCGAAGCATTATGGAAAACCTAGTAAATATATTCGTAAAATCAGTCTTTATTGACAATATGGTCTTTGCCTACTTCCTGGGTATGTGTTCATACCTGGCAGTATCAAAGACGGTTAAGACCTCGGTAGGACTTGGTATAGCGGTGGTATTTGTTCTAACAATAACTGTCCCTGTAAACTATTTGATCTATAACTTCATGCTTAAGGAAGGTGCACTTCTGTGGCTCAGCCCGAAATTTGCTGATGTAGACCTGAGCTTCCTTTCATTTATCATGTTTATAGCTGTTATAGCCTCAATGGTGCAGCTGGTTGAGATGGTGGTTGAAAAGTTCAGCCCGGCCCTCTATGCTTCTCTCGGGATATTTCTCCCGCTTATTGCTGTTAACTGTGCTATACTTGGCGGATCGCTCTTTATGGTAGAGCGCGAATATGCCAATATTGGAGAGGCAACCGTTTTCGGACTTGGTTCGGGAGTTGGCTTCCTCCTGGCAATTGCCGGCATAGCAGCTATCAGGGAAAAAATTAAGTATTCAAACGTTCCTGCTCCTCTGAGGGGACTGGGAATAACTTTTATTATTACCGGACTTATGGGTATTGCATTCATGAGTTTTATGGGTATAAAACTGTAAATATTTATAATTATGATTCTAGCTACATCAACTATAGGTGTTATAACAATCAGTATTGTGGTTTTTCTGCTTGTAATACTTTTGCTCGTTATTGTACTGCTGTATGCAAGGGCAAAACTTATTCCACAGGGAGATGTTAAACTGCAGATAAACGATCGGGAATTAACAGTTTCGCCGGGTAATAATCTTATGAGCACCATGTCTGCAAACGGGATATTCCTTCCCTCTGCATGTGGTGGCGGCGGTACCTGTGCTCAGTGTAAATGCCAGGTGCTCGAAGGAGGAGGATCTATCCTGCCCACCGAAACAGGCTTCTTTACAAGGAAGGAGCAACAGAATAACTGGCGGCTTGGCTGCCAGGTGAAGGTCCGCGAGGATATGAAGGTTAAGATTCCCGAAGCTATACTGGGAGTTAAGAAGTGGGAGTGTGAAGTTATTTCCAACAGGAATGTTGCAACATTTATCAAAGAGTTCGTTGTGCGCCTGCCAGAAGGCGAAAGCCTTGATTTCCAGTCGGGCGGATATATCCAGATTGACGTTCCAAAATATGATATCAGTTTCAGGGATATTGAAGTTGAGGAAGAGTTCCGCGATGAATGGGATAAGTTCAATATGTGGGATCTTAAAACAAAGAACAGCGAGGAAACCATCAGGGCCTACTCTATGGCCAACCACCCTGGAGAAGGTAATATTATTATGCTGAATATTCGTATCGCCACTCCTCCGTGGGACAGGAAAAGGAATGCCTTTATGAATGTTCCTCCCGGCCTGTGTTCTTCATATATCTTTACCAGGAAGCCTGGTGATAAGGTTATGATCTCAGGACCCTACGGAGAGTTTCATATTAAGGATACAGAGAACGAAATGTTATATATTGGTGGCGGGGCAGGAATGGCACCCCTGCGTTCACATATCTTCCACCTCTTTCATACCCTTAAATCAGGCCGTAAGGTATCGTACTGGTACGGTGCCAGGTCGAAAAGAGAAATATTCTACGAAGACGAATTCCGTGAGATAGAAAAGAAATTTCCAAATTTCACTTTTAACCTGGCCCTTTCTGAGCCGCTTGATGAGGATAAGTGGGACGGGTATGTAGGCTTTATACACCAGGTTCTTTATGATAATTACCTGAGTAAGCATGAGGAGCCGGAAGAGATTGAATACTACCTCTGCGGACCGCCACTGATGAATGATGCAGTGCTTAAACTGCTATACGATATGGGTATCCCCGATGAGGCAATTGCCTTTGATGACTTCGGCGGATAAATATGGATAATAAGTAAAAAGAGGGGCTGTTGGGAACAGCTCCTCTTTTTTTGTTATCTTAATTAAAAGATAGGGGAAAGGGGAATATGAAAATAATCTTCAGGAGTAAATCTAAGATATTTATTAATACGGGAAAAGGCTATTTTGGTGAAGCATTCGAATTTTTAGATGAATGATACTTTTCCTTACAGCAATATTTTTTGACAGCAGAGTATGTGTGCTGCAAGGTCATAATTATTAATTTTGGGAAAAGATTTTTATGCTATGAAATATATTCTGTCTGCTTTATTTTTTATTTTCTTATTCACTTCCGGATGCAAAGAGTCAGCACCCGATTACTACAATATAAGGGGCTTTGCACAGGGCACAACTTATTCCATTATTTATGATGGCGAAAGCGGACTCGAGCCCGGCCTGCTTAAGAACGAAGTTGATACATTCCTGCATCTCTTTGATCTGTCGCTTTCAGCATACAATAAAGATTCCAGGATTTCAGCCCTTAACAGGGGAAGCTGGGTAGAGGCCGATAAGTGGATGATTGCCGTTTATAACAAAGCACTTGAAGTCTGGAAACTTAGTGATGGTGCCTTCGATATTACGATGGGTCCACTCGTTAACGCCTGGGGTTTCGGGCCCGAATCGCAGGAGAAGTACAATGTGGAGATGCTTGATTCGCTGATGGAACTGGTGGGGATGAACAGGCTGAAACTTGAAGGCAGCAGGCTGGTAAAGGAAAACAGCAGAATGTATATTGATGTAAATGCCATTGCACAGGGTTATTCGGTTGACCTGCTTACCTCTTTTCTTATTGAGAAAGGCGTGAGCAGGTGCCTTGTAGAGCTTGGAGGCGAGATACGTGCCACCGGGTCGAAGTATCCGGGAACACCATGGAAGGTAGCTATTGACAAGCCCATTGACGGGAATAATATCCCGGGCGACCAGGTGCAGGCAATTATTAAGCTTGAGAACAATTCGCTGGCAACTTCAGGCAATTACCGTAAATACTACGAAGATAATGACGGGCTTAAGTATTCTCATACCATTGATCCTGTTACGGGCAGGCCGGTGCAGCATAAGCTGCTGAGCGCCACTATAATAGCCGGCGATTGCATAAGCGCTGATGCTTTTGCAACAGCCTGCATGGTAAAGGGTCTTGAAGGTGCAAAAGAGATGCTGGCCAGCAATCCTTCGCTTGATGCCTACCTGGTTTATTCGGACGAAAACGGGGAATTCAGAACATGGTATACCGACAGGATGCTATCCTTTATTGAAGAGTAAACTGCCGGCTTTATTCTTCAATTGCAGCTGCACAGCTTGA
Organism: Marinilabiliaceae bacterium; assembly: GCA_036350795.1. Lineage (GTDB taxonomy): Bacteria > Bacteroidota > Bacteroidia > Bacteroidales > VadinHA17 > JAUVKT01. The sequence continues at coordinate 14,364 of JAZBNV010000086.1, read as the reverse complement.
ACATTGGGGATATTTACCGCTCGGATTACAACCAACATCAATTTTCTGAGCACAGGATATGCCACGTTTGGCCATTTCCTTGTTTCTGCCAATATGGGTCTGGGGGAATCTTCCATTCTTTTTTACCAGTATTCTAATCCCCAGTGCCGCAACAGATATAAGTAATAATATCCCGCTTAACATAAGTAGCTGTAGAAACATATCTTTTCTCCTGTGTATTTAGTTATTTTTGTGTTACAATATTAATAAAACAATTTCAACCTTTTTTAGTTTAATTGGTTAATAAGTTAGGACATAGTAAAAATCAACCCAAAATATTTTACAAATGAGTAAGGAGGAGAGCGTAAAAGCACAGTTATCGAAGAAAGAGGTACTTGCAGACTACAGGATGGCAAACCTAAGCCGTAACCTGAGTGTAATAGGAAGAAGAGAAGTTCTTTCAGGCAAAGCGAAATTCGGAATCTTTGGAGATGGCAAGGAAATAGTACAGCTTGCACTTGCCAAGCAGTTCAGGAACGGCGACTGGAGGTCGGGATACTATCGCGACCAGACCTGGATGATGGCCATGGGCTTATATGATGCCGAAGGATTTTTTCACCAGCTCTATGGTAATACAGACAAGGAGCTTAATCCCGGAAATGGCGGAAGGGTTTTTAATAATCATTTTTCAACCCCAAACATAAATCCTGATGGTAGCTGGAAGGAACTGAGTAAATTAAAAAATTCAACAGCCGATCTATCTCCTACAGCCGGTCAGATGCCACGCTTACTGGGACTTGCCCAGGCTTCGAAGCTGTTCAGGAATATTAAAGAACTTAAGGGGCTTAAAACCCTTTCAAACGGTGGTAACGAGGTAGCCTTTGGTTCGATAGGTGATGCGAGTACATCCGAGGGCCTCTTCTGGGAAACAATTAATGCAGCCGGCGTACTCCAGGTTCCGCTCGCAATTACAGTATATGATAATGGTTACGGAATTTCAGTTCCAAAAAAATTCCAGACTACCAAGGAAAGTATCTCAGAGGTTCTCGCCGGATTCCAGAAGGAAGGATCGGATTCAGGTATTACGCTCTTTAAAGGAAAAGGCTGGGACTACGCCGGGCTTATTAAGATGTTTGAAGAAGGTATTGAGCTTTGCAGGAAAGAGCATACTCCTGTTTTATTCCATGTTGAAGAGGTTACCCAGCCACTCGGTCACTCAACCTCCGGTTCGCACGAGAGGTACAAGGATGAGAACAGGCTTAACTGGGAGAACGAGTACGACCCTATTAAGAAGATGAGGGAGTGGATAATTGAAACCGGCCTGGCAGGTGCTGAAGAACTTGATAAGATTGAGTCGGAAGCAGCAGACGAAGCGAAAGAAGCAAGAAAAACAGGGTGGAAGGCCTTCCTCGACCCAATTAAAGTTGAGCGTGATGCACTGGTAAAACTGGTTACCGAAAAGTCATGCAATTGTACTGCTGATGTAAAGGAGGATGCAATATCGGATATCATTAATGATCTTAAGAGCGTAATGCACCCTATCCGAAAGGATAACTTTGTTGCTGCCCGGAAAATAATGCGCAATGTATGCGGCGACTGCAAGAAGAAAGAGTCGCTTCGTGACGACCTGCAGGCCTGGCTTAAACGAAACAGGGCCGATTCCTACCAGAGGTATAACACCTATCTTCTAAACCAGAATTCAACATCAGCATTAAAGGTTAAGCCGGTTGCTCCGGTATATAATGAGAATTCACCTGAAGTCCCCGGACGTGAAATACTGAGAGATAACTATGATGTGCTCTTTGCCAGGAATCCTAAGCTGGTTACCTTCGGCGAGGATGCAGGCAAAATCGGAGGTGTTAATCAGAGTTTTGAGGGTTTGCAGAAGAAATATGGCGAACTCAGGATTTCGGATACAGGGATACGCGAGGCCACAATCCTGGGACAGGGCGTTGGACTGGCACTCAGGGGACTGAGGCCAATAGCCGAAATACAATACCTGGATTACCTGCTTTATGCCATCCAGGGTCTGAGTGATGATGTGGCATCTACCCATTACCGGACTGCCGGAAGTATGGTTGTGCCGGTTATCGTGAGTACCAGGGGGCACAGGCTCGAAGGAATATGGCACTCCGGCTCTCCAATTGGAATGCTTATTAACTCGGTGCGCGGAATACATGTGTGTGTGCCAAGAGATATGACCCGTGCTGCAGGCTTCTATAATACCCTGCTCGAGGGAGATGATCCTGCCATAGTAATAGAACCACTTAATGGTTACCGTCAGAAAGAGAGAAGACCTGAAAACCCCGGTGAGTTCAGGCTCGAGCTGGGTGTACCCGAAATTATTTCTCCCGGTACCGATATTACTGTTGTGTCGTATGGGTCTACCCTTAAAGTGGCCATGCACGCAACAGAGCACCTGTCAAAGCATGGCATCTCCGTGGAACTAATTGATGTACAGACACTACTGCCCTTCGATAAGAATCATATGATCCTGGAATCGATAAAGAAAACAGGGAGGGTATTGTTCCTGGACGAAGACGTTCCGGGTGGTACAACCGGCTATATGATGCAGCAGGTTCTTGAAAAGCAGAACGCCTGGTATTACCTCGACAGTGAGCCGAAAACCCTGAGCGGTAAAGAACACAGGCCGGCATATTCTACCGATGGTGACTACTTCTCGAAACCCTCTGCCGAAGATATCTTTGAAACTGTTTATGATATGATGAGAGAAGCGAATCCTGAAAAATTCCCTTCTATCTTTGTTTAAAAGTATCAGCATCAGTTAATATCTTTTCTGCAGGGCACTTTGTCAATTTCATAATTTTGGAGCAAGACTGATAAGAGATGATGAAGAGGATATTGTTGCTGCTTATATTTATGTATTCCGGAGGCCTCCTGGCTGAAGCGCAAACCGGGTTAAAAGCTTTTATGCCCAGGAAAAGCGAAATGCAGGGCTGGGCCGTGGCAGGACAGTTTAAAGAGTACCGGGGCGATAACCTTATATTTGCTGCCAACCGTGATGCAGACCTTTTCTATGAATATGGTTTTGTGGGGGTGCTGAGAGGTGATTTTGTTGATGCTGCAAGCGAAAAGATTTCTCTCGAGATTTTCAGAATGAGTGATGTTTATGCATCATATGCAATTTACCTTCACAAGACCAGGGGTATGCGTAACAGCTACCAGGCAGGAAAGGAAGCTTTCTGGGATGGAAATTCGCTGGTGTTGTGGAAGCATCATTTTGTGGCGGTAATAACAGGAGATGCAGGCGAGCAATCTGTGAAGATGGGAATGGAGGAGCTGGCATCTGTTATTGACTCGCGCATAAAGATACAGGGGAGAAAACCCACTATAAGCCAAACCTTTGCCGACAGCCCTGGCAGGGTGACTCTTCTGAGGGGAAAATTCAGCCTGCAGAATATTTATTACTTTACTTCAAAAGATGTATTCAGGATTGAACAGGGCTATGCAATCGAAAAGCAGGGACTGACCGATATACACCTTATTTACAACGATAGTTTTACTTCGATAAGACGCTTTGGTGAAGTAGCAGGAGTGCTGAGCAGGGAGAAGAAGTTTGCCGGTTTTACCATGGTAGGTCCCCAGGCATTCAGGATGTATGACAGCGAGGGCAATGATATCAGTATAGAATCTGAAAAGAATCTTCTGAATATCAGGATTCAGAAAGTAATAACTGCAACACCGGCAGGTGTAAACTAAATATCTCTCCTGTCATTATCACCGAGGGCCTTGCTTTCTTCATCATCACTCTCTATTTTTCTGATATTAATATTGAAACCGGCCATAAATACGCTCATAAAAGGGCTGATCAGGTTGAAGAAAGCATAGGGCAGGTAGCTCAGCGTTGCCACACCGAGAATACTGCTCTGTGTTGCTCCGCATGTGTTCCATGGAATCAATACCGATGTAACTGTCCCGGAGTCTTCAAGTGCCCTTGAAAGTACTTCGGGCTTAAGTTTCATATCACGATAAGTCTTTGCGAACATCCTTCCGGGCACAACAATGCTGAGATACTGGTCGGAAGCTGTAAGGTTGAAAAAAACGCAGGTGCTGACAGTTGCAGCAACCAGCGACCCGGTATTATGTACTACCTTCATAATAGTACCTGTTATCTTAAGCAGCATACCTGCCGATTCCATTATACCTCCGAAAACCATTGCAGTTATAATTAACCATATGGTATTGAGCATCCCGGCCATCCCTCTTGTAGAAAGCAGCTCGTTTACAGAATCGTTGTCAGTTACAACCGAAACACTGCCAAACATTGTTTTCATAATTCCAATATAGGACTGTTTCAGAAAACTCCCCTGGGTGGCAGCTACTTCCCTTACCACGTCTGGCTGGAATATTATGGCAAATACTGCTCCTGCCAGTGTGCCTGCTATAAGTGCAGGCAATGGAGGAACTTTCCTGATAATAATAAATATAAGAAAAGCAGGAACCAGTAAGAGCCAGGGCGTAACATTGAACTTATGGTTTATTGCTTCAAGTACAATATTAATATCGGTTGAGTTCGAATCCAGCTTATTGGTAAAGCCCAGGATAAGAAAGATTATCAGGGTTATAGTTATACTCGGGCCTGTTGTATAAACCATATACCTTATATGGGTAAACAGGTCGGTGCCCGCCATGGCAGGAGCAAGGTTTGTGGTATCACTCAGGGGCGACATTTTGTCGCCAAAATATGCACCCGATATTATTGCCCCGGCTACCAGCCCTGGATTAAAGCCAAGGGTAATGCCAATACCCAGCAGTGCAATACCTATTGTTGCTATTGTAGACCATGAGCTTCCTGTGGCAAGTGATATTATTGAGCAGATAACAACAGTGGCGAAAAGAAAGATTACCGGGTTAAGAATCTTAAGACCGTAAAATATCAGCATTGGCACAACCCCACTCAGCATCCAGGTCCCGGCCAGTGAGCCAATCAGGAAAAGTATAAGGATGGAAGGCATGGCTGAACCAATACTTTTAACCACAACAGCCCTGACATCAATCCAGTTGTGTCCCAACAATGAGGCAATAAGCCCGGCAACAGTTGCTGCCAGTATCAAAGCTATCTGGTTCGAACCCGATAGCGTGTCGTCGCCAAAGAACCTGACATTGAGAGACAGTAATACTATTAAAACTACAATGGGGATTAAAGATTGAATCAGTGTTGGTGCTTTGATTTTTGAAGTCATACCTTTATGCGGATTCTTTTTACAGTCGCCTAAGATAATTCTTTTTCCTGATAAAGCATGTGCCACACAATATGACCCCGGCTGTTATATTTATCTGCTAATTCTTGATTTAAAGGTCAATTTTAATTATATTGGTTTTAGAAAATACAGCATATGAAAGCCAACCTTGACTTTTTTACAATAAGGCCCGAAGATAAAATACCGGAGAAAGGCAAATTATTAATTTCCGAGCCCTTTCTGCCTGATACTTTCTTTAACCGTACCCTTGTTTACCTTACCGAGCATACAGAGAAGGGTTCTGTTGGCTTTATTCTGAATAAGACCATTAATATTAAAGTTAAGGATGCACTTGAAGGCTTTTCGGCCTGGAACGAGAATCTTACCATGGGTGGACCGGTTGCTCCCGATACACTTCATTTTCTGCATACCCTGGGCGAGCTGATACCCGATAGTGTCTGGATATCAGATAATATCTACTGGGGTGGTCAGGTCGATCCGCTGAAGGAGCTTATTGCAGCCGGAAGAGTTGACGAAGGTGAGGTCAGGTTCTTCCTTGGATATTCAGGCTGGGGCGAAGGCCAGTTGCTTAAGGAGCTAAACGAAAATTCATGGATAATAGGTAATGCGGGTTCAAAGGCCATCATGACCTACCGCACCGAAGATACCTGGAAACTGGTTCTCAGGGCAATGAAGAAAAAGTACAGCATCTGGGCCGATTTTCCTGAAAGCCCCGAGATGAATTAATCTAAAGATGCCGGTTCTGATTAATAAATCTGTTATCTTTCTTCAGGCTGATACTACCAAGCATACTCATGGTATTTATATAAATTTGTATTCCAGATAATTTTATTCCTATGAAAGTAATATCTATTCTTGTACTGGCCTTCTCAATATCGTGCCTTTCCTTTTCCCAGAACACTAAAGTTGTAAGCCACAGCAGGGTTTGTATTGTTACCGACCCGCATAAAGGAGAAAACAGTTTTGCTTCCTGGGCCGTTTTTCCCGGCAAGGAGAAGGATATCCGCAGGATAGTAATGAACCTTACCCTCGCTTACCCGGCCGACAGGGCAATAGCTCACTGGGATTATCTCGACAGGGTAAAAATACTCAGGAGAGGTGGGCTTAAAGGCGAAAATCTTGATTTTGAGATTGGCCGTATGCTAACTCCCTATGGCAGCAATTTCAAGGAGGGCTGGAATTATACATGGAGCGTGGATGTTACAGATTTCCAGGCCTTCCTGCGCGACAGCGTGGAGATTGAATATATACACTCAGGTTACGAGTCCCCTGACCTGGGCTGGGACCTGACAATCGACTTTGCTATTAGCTTCGGCAGGCCCTTTGCCGATTTTATCAGGGTCGACAGGATGTGGAACGGAGCTTTTCAATATGGTAATCCGGATAATGATATTGAGCAACACCTTGGTCCGATACAAATAAAAAGGGCAAAAGGCAGTTCTTTTGCCAGGTTCAGGATTCAGCATACCGGTCATGGTATGGACCAGCCAAGTGGCTGCAGTGAGTTTTGCAGCAGATGGCGCCAGCTTACCTTCGATGGTGAGATAATTGACCACAGGTATATGTGGAAAGAGTGTGGTGATAACCCTCTCTACCCGCAGGGAGGAACATGGATCTTCGACAGGGCTTACTGGTGTCCCGGAGATTTACAACAACCCGATATAATTGATATACCTTTAACAAAATCAAGACATGTGCTGGATCTTAATATGGAACCATTTATTGCCAGTAACATCGATCAGCCCAAAGAGCAGATCGCTTCATACCTGTTCCAGTACTCTTCGCCAAACAGCATAAACGATGTTGCTGTTGAAGAGATACTTGCTCCAAATAATAAAGAAAACTTTAACAGGTTCAACCCCGCTGGATTCAATGCAATAGTGAAAATAAGGAACCTTGGCAGCGAAACACTTTCTTCGCTCGATATAATATATACCACCGATGGCTTCGACCAGAGAATCTACAGGTGGAAAGGCAAGCTAGATTTCTATGATACAGACCTTGTGGTTTTACCCGGTGTAATAGATTCCAGAACCGGATTGAATAAGTTCTCGATTGTATTGTCTATGCCCAATGGCATGAAGGACGAATGGCCCGCTGACAATATTGTGGTGAGTGAGTTTAATAGTGTACCTGTAATACCCTCATCATTCGTTGTGGATTTTATGACAAATATGCGCCCGGCAGAGAATGATCTTTATATTATCAGCAGCAAAGGCGATACAGTATTTCATCGTCCCCCGCCTATGCTTGAGGCCGCAACAAATTACAGCGATACCCTGAGTCTGCCAGATGGCAATTATAACCTTATTCTTAGCGATACTGCCGGCGACGGACTTGAATTCTGGTTCCTGGCTGAAGCAGGTTATGGCAGTCTTAAACTTAAAGATACCGGGGGAAATATAATTAGGCTCTTTGAAAGCGATTGTGGCAGCGGAATATTCTATTCTTTCAGGGCTGACAGTAAAGCAGTGGTGGATACACTTCGCGACCACCTGTCTGTAAATATATACCCGAGAATGGTAAAGGATTATCTTACAGTCTATACTGTTACCAACAGGGAATCAGTTCTGAAGCTTGTGATTACCAGAGATGGAGAATATGTTGAAACACATGAATATACAGGGATTAAGGACTCACAGACAGGAATCGATGTTCGTCATCTCCCGGCGGGCAGATATGTAATGGAAATATATGTTAATGGAGAACACAAAATGAACCGCCGTTTCAACATGATGTAAGGCAGCTGTCAGTATCAGTGCAGTATCTTAAAAACAAGCTCTTTAAGCAATTCTCCGGGTTCTGCCGAAACACTGCCATAGCCTTTTGATTTAAGGTCGAACTCCCTGAGTAAGCTGATAACCCTGACAGTTTTTTCCGGGTTATAGTTTCTTGATGCAAGTTCATACTCACTTACAAAATAAGGGTTGATCTTAAGCACCGAGGCCACATTATTCCTCGATTTATCCTGCAGGAAGTGAAAAATAAGCAGTTTCCTGAAAAAGGAGAATAAGGTAGATATTGTTACCGTGATGGGGTTGTCTTTCTGGTTGTGTCCAAAGTGGTTTACAATTAAATTGCTTTTGGCAATATTCTTTGTCCCTATGGCATTTTGTAATTCAAAATTATTGAAGTCTTTACTTATTCCTATCTTCTCCTCGATGTCTTTTGCTGTAAGGTGTAGCTTTCCTTCAGGAAGCATAATCTTAAGCTTGCTCAGCTCATTAACAATCTTGCTTAAATCTGTTCCGAGGTATTCTGTCATTATCATGCTCACATTCCGGTCAGCACTGATGCCATTCTGTTTAAAGTAGGTATCAATCCACGACGGTACCTGGTAGTCCCTTAGTTTCTCAGATATAAACAATTCTGCATCAGGTGATTTTGAAAGTGCCTTATACAAGGAGGTTCTTTTGTCAAGTTTCTTAAACTTATAATTTATTACCAGTATGGTCGATTTAAGAGGATGCTCGAGGTAGGCATTAAGCAGCTCGATATTTTTGAGGTTCTGAGCTTCCTTTACAATAACAACATGGTGATTGGACATCATTGGAAATCTCCTTGCAGTATCGATTACCAGGCTAATCTCAGTTTCTTCGCCATACAAAACCACCTGGTTAAATGATTTTTCAGCTTCTTCCAGTATGTTATCTTCAATATAATCGCAGATAAGATCTATATAGTAAGGTTCGTCACCATGCAGGAAATATACACCCTTGTATATTCTGTTCTTCAGATCGCTGATTATCCTTGTATAGTGCTCGTTCATTTTCAGAACCTGAGGTGTTTAACTGATATGGCGTTCTCCTTTATTTCCCTGAGTGTTTCAATACCAATAGTAAGATGGTCGCTTACAAAGGTATCGGTTACTTTTTTATCGCTTTCTTCAGTTTTAATACCTGTTGAAATCATTGGCTGGTCTGAAACCAGTAGCAATGCACCTGTAGGTATTTCATTTGCAAAGCCTACAGAAAAAATTGTTGCCGATTCCATATCTATAGCCATTGACCTGGTTTTCTGGAGGTATTTCTTAAAACGTTCGTCATGCTCCCATACCCTGCGGTTAGTTGTATATACTGTGCCGGTCCAGTAGTCGAGTTTCTTTCTTGTAATTACTGTTGCCAGTGCAAACTGCAGCTTGAAAGAAGGCAGGGCAGGTACTTCAAGCGGCAGGTAATCGTTTGAGGTACCATCTGAACGTATGGCTGCAATAGGTACAATAAGGTCGCCCAGCTTATTTTTCTTTTTCAGTCCGCCGCATTTACCCAGGAAAAGCACTGCTTTTGGCGGAATAGCCGAAAGCAGGTCAAGAACTATTGCTGCATTCGGACTCCCCATCCCGAAGTTTATTATTGTAATGCCGTCATGTGTAGCACTGGGCATATTCCTGTCGAGCCCGTCAACATCAACTCCAAATTTTTGTGCGAACATATCGACATATTTCTGGAAATTGGTAAGAAGGATATATCTGCCTATCTCCTCAATCTTTTTCCCTGTGTAGCGGGGCAGCCAGTTTTCAACAATATCTGATTTGGTTCTCATATATTTTTATGTCTGTTATTTATCTGTTTATATTTGAAACTGTTTTTATTGAGATCAAAAATACAAAACAAAGGTGAAACAACTTGCGCTGCCGGCTTATTCATTTTCTCTTAAATCTGACAGGGGTACTGAATTAATATTTGATGATATCAGAAAAAAATGGATTGTTCTGACTCCTGAGGAGTGGGTAAGGCAGCATTTTATAAGGTATCTTATCGACCATAAGGCTTACCCTGCCTCACTTATCGGGGTGGAGGTTACATTCAAAGTGAATTCACTTACACGCAGGGCCGATATTCTTGTTTATAACAGGCTGGGGAACCCTGTCCTTATAGTGGAATGTAAAGCACCTTCAGTAAAGATTGATAATAAAGTATTTGACCAGGTGGTTGCCTATAATTTCAGGTTCAGGCTGCCATATATAGTTGTTACCAACGGACTGAAGCACTTTGCCTGCAGTATCAGCAGCGATACATCGCCCGACTATACTTTCCTGAAATCGATACCTGCATATAATGAACTACAGCCAATACAGTAGATTAGTATGATAAACGTAACATGTGCCCTGATACGAAACGATGATGAGCATGTACTGGTAGTACAGAGGGGTTCTGCGACCGACCATCCCTTTAAGTGGGAATTCCCGGGCGGTAAAGTGAGAGATTTTGAAAGCGCTGAAGAATGCATCAGTCGTGAGATTATGGAAGAATTATCGCTCGATATTATTCTTGTTGACGAACTTACTCCTGTTGAACATGATTACGGACATAAAACAGTAAGGCTGATCCCCTTTGTTTGCGATACACTTGCAGACCAGCCTGTTCTGCACGAGCATAAAGATTATAAATGGCTGCCACCAGGCAGACTGGCGACTGTTGATTTTTCAGAGGCAGATATCCCGGTTGCCATGGAATATATCAGGAAATATGGCGAGGGCCATAAGCCAACTGAAGATCCGGATACGGATGCGGCTGTCGATTCTGCCGGGATAAAAGAAATGCTTGCAGGGAAAACGGGTTTCGGTGCGATTGACCTGCTTGCAGAACTGGCTGTTGAGAATACAGGCATAAGGCACCTTCTGATGAAATATTCGCTCGGCACCGACAGTACCCTGGCTTTCAGGGCATCATATACCCTGACCAGGGTGGAAGAGAGTAGACCCGGTGTACTGAAGCCGCTTTACGGGCAGATGATAAGTTCGCTTTCTACGCTTACAAATGAGTCTGTAGCCAGGTCATTCCTTAAGATAATTAACCTTTCAGGTACAGAAAACATCAACGAAAGGGATCATGGTCTACTGGCAGAGAATTGTTTCAATCTTCTGAATAAGGGCCGCAGTGCAATTGCTATAAAGGCATATTGCATGGAAGCTATTTATAATCTTACACTTATATACCCCGAACTGGCCAGTGAGCTGGCAGCTTCAATTACAAGGAATATGGAAGAAGGATCTGCCGGCATAATAGCACGTGGCCGGCATATCCTTAAAAAACTATCTAATATCTCCTGAACTGACGCGGTCCGCCGTTTACATGGTTCGCATCCATTACCCACATCCCTCTTCCGTGAGTGGCAATAATAATCATATTGTCCCTGGTATGGATCTGCAGGTCGTGTACATAGGCAAAAGGAAGGTCTCCAAGTACTTCCCAGTTATTGCCCGAATCCTTGCTTACATATACTGATGCATCGGTGCCAAGGTAGAGTATGTTGCTGTTTATAGGATCTTCCCTGATAACATTTACAGGTCCAACAGGAACATTACCTGATATGTCAGTCCATGTGTCACCAAAATCACTTGATTTCCAGATATAAACCTGGTAGTCATCATCCCTGCGGCCTGTCTGCGTCATATAAACAGTTCCAATATCATATTTTGAAGCAACAATTCTTGATACCCATCGCTGCGGTACTGCTCCGTTTCTTATTTCTTCCCATTTCTTACCACCGTCCCTGGTTCTCCATATCCTGCCATCGTCAGTGCCGGCATATAAAAGACCTGCAAGCAGGGGAGATTCGTCAAATGCTGAGATAGTCTGGTAACTTATATCACCCATCTTTTCCGGGTCATTATATGTAAGGTCGGGGCTGATATACTCCCAGGTATTACCTTTATCATATGATTTCAGGACATATTGCATTGCATGATAAACTATATCCGGGTTGTGAGGTGAAAGCAGGGTGGGGGCTACCCATTGTCCCCTTAGCTTTGGCTCGCCGGGCAACCTGTTGGGCAGTATGGTTTTTTGTTCGGCCGGGTGGGTAGCTATTTCTGATCTCATCAGTGTGCCGTAAAAAACACTGGCATACACGGTGTTGTTATCCCTGGGATCAATTGCGTGCGAACTGCCTTCGGCCCCGAGGGTATTGGTAAATTCGACCGGACTTACCCTGTCGCGGCCTCTCGAAATGTCCACAGGCCCGTAAAAACTATGGTGATCCTGAATTGAACCGAAAATCCTGAACGGTGTGCTGAAATCATAAGCAATATTATAGAACTGGGCCAGCGGGAGAACCTCAATAGGATACTTCCAGCTGCTTCCGCCGTCGTAGGATATTGTTAGTCCGCCGTCCTGAACATTAAGGAGATAATCTGAATTATTCGGATCTATCCATAAGCCATGGTGATCGGCATGTGGACCTCTCAGGTTGGTAAAGGTTTTTCCACCATCAGTACTTTTATTAAGCCTTATACCCATGGTATAAATGGTGTTTTCATCAAGGGGGTCAACCCTTATCTGTCCGAATACCCAGCCGTAGGTGGCCGAATGTCGCTCCATAAAGGTTTTCATTTCAGGAGTAAGCCCGCTTACCTGTTTCCAGTTGCCTCCGGCATTATCTGTACGGTAGATTGTAGCCCCTTTTATCACATCCTGTTTTTGTCTTCCATAAGAATCTAATTCGCCGGGTTGTGCTTTATAGGCTATCTCATAATTGTCAACATAGGCATAAAGAACATTGGGATTTGATTTTGCGATATCTATCCCGATTCTGCCCCTGTCCTTATCAGCAGGAAGACCTGTATTGATTTTTTCCCAGTTCTTACCACCGTTGGTGGATTTCCATATTCCACAGTTCCTGGTATCTTCAAAAGTCCTGGGGTCGTTCCATTTAAGACGCATCCTTTCCCATGTGGTGCAATATACAATTTCAGGGTTTCCCGGATCGAGAACGAGATCGAATACGCCTGTATTCTTATCTATATAAAGTACCTGGTTCCACGATTTGCCACCATCGGTGGTTTTATACAAGCCTCTTTCCTTGTTTGGTGTCCATTCGTTACCTGTAGCAGCAACATAAACTATATCACTGTTATCCGGGTGAATCCTGATACGGCCGATAGTGTTTGTGTTTTCAAGTCCTGCCGATTCCCATGTTTTACCACCATCAGTAGTCTTAAATACACCACAGCCGGCGTTCGATGATCTGAATATATTGGCTTCACCTGTGCCAACCCACACAGTGTTTTCATCCCTGGGATCGATAGCTATATCACCAATAGATGCAGTGGGCATTTTGTCAAATACAGGTTCGAAGGTACTGCCTTCGTTCTCTGATTTCCAGACTCCCCCTGTGGCAGACCCTACCCATATGGTATATGATTCGCCACGCGGCACAACTGCCTCTACATCAGTACATCTTCCACTTATATTTGTTGGACCGACATACTGCCAGTGGAGCTCCTTTAGCGAAGACTCTTCTGCCATTTTGAGGTGCTTGCCGAACATAAGTTGTTTTTCCTTACCATCGTTAACAGGCTTCTTTTCCTGTCCGTAGCTCAGGCTGCAAAACAGAATTAAGGATAATAGCAGGGTCAGTTTCTTCATTTTCATATTGTTTTTGGTTTTTTTACTTTGTTTATCATTCAAATGTATGCAATATAAAGTAAAGCAGGGCACTCATAAAGAATGCCCTGCAACACAAAACCTAAAACTTAATTGTAGTTGAAACTACCTGCTATATATAGAGCTACTTAACTGCGAAATAAGTATCATAGTTCTTTACGAGCATAGGGAAGTAAACACTTATCAGCCTTAAATGCTCTAGTTCAGATTTCTTCATTTTTGTTATTACCCTTTGCCTGTGATATTCTGACCTGTCGAGATTAACAGTCGACCCCGGTATGCCATCTTCAATATAACACTGATCGGGCATTGAGACCCCGAAAAATTTCCCTGTACAGTTATACTGCATTGCCAGGTTATCAGATACGACGATAAATTTCATACATTTTTTATCGGTTTTGTCTACAGCAATTCTGATTGTAAGGTCAGAATTTTCGTACGACACTTCGTAGGTGGGCATAAGTGTTGCATCAATAATTATTGGTGCACTTGATTTCTCCACTGTAAAATCACCCAGTTCATGATTCGTTTTCCCTTTGGCAACCGGTTCCAGTGCGTGTGCCGGAAGCAGAATCAGAGCTAAACTCGCGATTAATAAGATTTTTCTTTTCATGGCTCCCTGAATTTTTACTTTTAACGGTTCTGGTTAATCTTTGTCCTAATTAATTTCCATTCACTATATAGACGACCGTTAAGCCACTTTGTTGCACTATCATATTGTTAAAGTTTTTTAACAATAGGCAGGATTTTCAGAAACTTTTGTATGCTACCAGGCC